>CAYYCE010000643.1:0-2232 GCA_964469635.1 uncultured Kineosporiaceae bacterium | reverse complement strand
AGACCGACTGGACCGGCGCTGGACCCTGGTGGTCGGCGACCTGTTGCGGTTCGCGCTGTTCGCCTCGATCGCAGTGGTCGGCTCGCTGGAGTGGCTGTACGTCGCCACCGTGCTCATCGAGTGCGCTGCGCTGTTCTGGGGCCCGGCCAACGACGCCACGATCCCGAACCTGGTGCCCCGGCGGCGGTTGGAAGCGGCCAACCAACTCTCCCTGGTGGCCACCTACGGCTCGGCTCCCCTGGCCGCCGCGGTGTACGCGGTGCTCTCGGTGCTGGCCGACGGCTCCGCGGCGCTGGCGCGGCTGCCCGACGTCAATCCGATCACCGTGGCCCTGTGGGTGAACGCGCTGACCTTCCTGATCTCGGCGCTCGTCATCTGGCGACTCGACTTCCCGGTGTCGCAGTCGCGCGAGGCCGTTCGCCAGGTGGGGGTGCTCCGGGCGATCGGTGACGGTTGGCAGTTCGTCACGACCACCAAGTCCGTACGCGGCCTGGTCCTGGGTATGCTCGGCGCCTTCGCCGCCGGGGGGTTCGTGATCGGGCTGGCCCAGCCGTTCGTGGTCGACCTCGGTGCCGGCAACGCCGGGTTCGGCGTCCTGTTCGGGGCGGTCTTCGTCGGCCTGGCGGCCGGGATGTGGATGGGCCCCAGGGTGCTGTCCGGCGTCTCCCGACGGCGACTGTTCGGGTTGTCCCTGATCGCGGCCGGGGTCTTCCTGCTGCTGCTGGCCGCCGTCCCGAACATGGTGCTGGCGGCGTTGTTCACGCTCGGTCTTGGGATGTGCGGAGGCGTGGCCTGGGTGATCGGCTACACCCTGCTGGGCCTCGAGGTGGTCGACGAGGTACGGGGGCGCACCTTCGCGTTCCTGCAGTCGGCCGCCCGGGTGGTGCTGGTCCTGGTGCTGGCGGCGGGCCCGGCGCTGGCGGTCGTCGCCGGAGGCCACACCCTCGATCTGCCCGGGGACGAGACGCTCCGGATCAGTGCGGCGGCGTGGGTGTTCGCCCTGGCCGGTGTGATCGCGGTCGTCATGGGCGTGGTGGCCTACCGGCAGATGGACGACCGGCCCGGGGTCCGGCTGCGCAGCGATCTGATGGCCTCGTGGGTCGGTCGCGGCGAGCCGGCGCCGATCGGGCGAGCCGTCGCCGCCCCGACCAGGCCGCACAGCGGGTACCTGATCGCGTTCGAGGGCGCGGACGGCACGGGCAAGTCGACGCAGGCACGGCTGCTGGCCGAGTGGCTGCGCGCCGATCAGGGCCACGACGTCGTGATCACCCGTGAGCCCGGGGCGACCGCGGTGGGCCTGCGGTTGCGCGAGGTGCTCCTCGGTGAGGGCGAGGCCGTCGGACGGCGGGCCGAGGCGCTGCTGTTCGCGGCCGATCGGGCCCACCACGTCGACTCGCTGATCCTGCCGGCCCTGGCGCGGGGCGCCATCGTGATCACCGACAGGTACGTGGACTCCTCGATCGCCTACCAGGGGGCCGGACGGGCGCTGGACGCCGACGACGTCGGGTACATCTCGCGGTGGGCCACCGGGGGGCTGGTCCCCGATCTGGTCGTGCTGCTCGACATCCCCCCGGAGATCTCGCGGGTGCGGCGGGCCAACGACGCCGAGCGTTCCGGGGACGACCGGATCGAGTCCCAGCCGCAGGAGTTCCACGAGCGGGTCCGGCAGGGCTTCCTGGCGCTGGCCCGTCGGGACCCGCAGCGCTATCTGGTCCTGGACGGGTCCGATCCGCGTGAGCAGCTCCAGGGCGTGATCCGGCACCGGGTGCGCGATCTGGTGCCGATCTCGCGCAAGCGTCGGGCCGAGCTGGCGGCACGGCTGGCTGCCGAGGAGGACGCCCGGCGCCGTCGCGCCGCCGCCGAGGCCGAGGTGCTGCGATTGGACGCCGAGTTGCGCGGGCGCAGCCGCGACGAGGCCAGGGTCCGGCAGGAGGCCGCGAGGAGGGCACGCGAGGAGGCCGATCGCCAACTGCAGGAGGAGGTCGAGCGCCAATTCGCCGAGGAGGCCGGCCGGGCGGCCCGGGAGGCGGAGGCGGCTTCACAGGCCGGGGTGCCCGCCGGCCCGGCGCCGGTGCCCGATCCACCCTCGGTTCCCGATTCGCCGGTCGTGCCGTCTGCTCCGACCGCTCCGTCGACGACTCGGCCTTCACCGTCGACTCCGCCGTCGGTGGCGTCGGCCCGACCGGCGGGACGGCGGGCCAAGCCCGAGGACGAGCTCGCAGAGCCGCCCCC
>CAYYCE010000642.1:287-2233 GCA_964469635.1 uncultured Kineosporiaceae bacterium | reverse complement strand
AACCCGTCATCACCGACGATGACGCCGCCATCATCAAACGACGCGACCGGCAACATGAGTCCGCCGCAGCAGAGGTAGATCATCGCGATGAGGGCGGCGGCGCTGTGGTGTCCGTAGCCGCGATGGTTGATCAGGCGGATCTTCGAGTTCAGTCCCTCGAGTTTGGAGTTGGACAGGCCGAGCTCGATGGCGGCCAAGACCCTCTCGCGGTTGGCCCGGACGGTCTTGGACAAGGTGACGAAGGCGGGAATCCGGCTGCGGCAGGCCCAGGCCAGCCACCAGTGCAGGTGGATCGGGACGTCGGCGGGGTCGGTGAGCCGGTAGAGGTCGCGTAGGCCTTCCTTGAGCTGCCAGCAGCGGTAGAGCACCGAGCCGGTGCGGCGCAGCTCGTGCAGCACCTCCAGCTGGGAGGGCTTGAGAGCAGCGGGGTCTTTGAGCAGCGCCCAGCGGGTGTGCTTGACCCAGCGGGCCTGGTCCCGTCCCGGTGGTGGGCGGCTGCCGGCTGGTGGCCGGCCGCGGGGTTTGCGTCCGTCGATCTTGGCGGCCTGGCGGGCCTTGTCCCGTTCGATGTTCCAGGCCCAGCGGCGGGCCTTGTTGATGGCCTCGTTGGCCAAAGCGATGAGGTGGAACGGGTCGACGCACTGTCGGGCTTGGGGCGCCTTGGTGTCGGTGGCCTTCTTGAACGCGGCACCGAGGTCCATTGAGACGGCCTGCAGCTGGGTGCAACCATCCTCGCCGAGGGTGTCGTAGAACTGCTCGAGGGTGGCGGCGCTCTTGCCCTCGCCGGCCCAGATCACCACGCCGTCGCGGTCGTGGTCGGCGACCACGGTCAGGTAGCGGTGTCCCTTCCGGTAGGACACCTCGTCGACGCCGATCCGGTAGACATCCTCCAGGCGCCCCCGGTCGAGCTGGTCGGCCACGACCCGGGTCACGATGTGGGCCACCGCCTCCCACGAGCAGCGCAGCAGCCGGGTGATCGCGGTCTTGTCCATCCGCTGGGCAAGCCAGGTCACCACGTCCTCGAAGTCGCGGGTGAACCGCGCCCCCGGCCTGGCCCAGGGCACCTCCTCGGTGACCACCCGGCCACAGCGTCGACACGACAGCCGGCGGATCTCGGCCCGCAGGAACACCTTGCTCGCGGCCAGGTCCAGGCTTCGCCAGGACCGCCTCGAGCGGTCGTAGACGGCCCGGGTCGACCAGCCGCACGGGCAGCGCAGCCGCTTCGCGCGCCGGCCCAGGTCGACCACGATCCCGTCGGGGGTGAACACGACGCCGGTGACATGGGCACCGGGGATCGCGAGCATCTTGTTGAATGCAGTTGTGGCGCGCACGTGGCCGCTCCTGTCGCAGGTCCGGTTGGCTTGGCAGCTCCGAACCTAGGCAGCCGACGCGTGCGCGTCACCCATCAGCACCACCAGGGCGACCTACCCCAACCCACACAAGGCCATCCGGTCACAAACCGACGCACCGGGACCCACACAAAGCCGAGGAGTCCCGTATTTGGGAGGCCTCTTTGAGATCGACTCGGCGTCGCCCTCCAGTCCGCCTGTCATGAGGTCGGTGAGCGCATCGCGGACGCCGGTCTCGTCACCGAACGAGGCCATGGCCACCAAGCTCGGAAGCGCTGCCAGGGCACGCCCCACGGGGCGCCAGGAGCGTAGCCGGCTACCGACATAGAGAACGCTGCGCAGGTGGGCGGCCGCGACATCCGTTCGGTCTGGCCAACTGTCCGCGCTGGTCAGCGCGTTTTGGAACTCGGTCTGCGGGTCGGTCCAGAACGGCCCGAGAAGAACGTGCGGGAACTCGGTGCGGGTGTTCGCCTGCCGGTTGACGGCGAAGCGGTGCAAGCGGCGGGTGGCCATGCGATTCTCCTCGATCCCTGCAGCGACCGGCGCCCGTCGGAGGCATTCGGCCACCAGTTCGCCAGCGCGGTTTCGGGATAAGGA
>CAYYCE010000642.1:0-277 GCA_964469635.1 uncultured Kineosporiaceae bacterium | reverse complement strand
AGGAGTGCCGAACGACCGGTCTGATACGCCGACCGCCCCCGCCGACCGGCCCGGATCCATACGGCTCCCCCGGTGTCACAGCCGCGCGTCAGGATCGGTGCCAATCGCCGAAGAGACGCGCACGATCGTCCGCGTGTCCGGTTACGAGAGCCGCCTTACCGCCACCCAGCCGGGTCAGCGAAGTTGTCCTGCGAAGCCGCCACCTTGGCCCCGGAAGCTCACGGCTTGGTCGCCATCATGACAATCCCCCCTCCTCCGCGCCGGCACCCGCCGGGGC
>CAYYCE010000641.1:0-2235 GCA_964469635.1 uncultured Kineosporiaceae bacterium | reverse complement strand
CCGGGGCCAGTGCCTCGGCGAACTGCTTCTCGGTGCGCGCGATCAGTTGGTAGTGGTCGTAGTGGTCGCACCCGACCACGTCGACCACGTCGTCACCCGGGTACAGCTTGGTCAGCGGGTCCATCCGGTCGCTCTGACCGCGCAGCACGGCGCCGCAGCTGATGTCGAAGACGATCCGCGACTGCGGCAGCCTCGCCTTCAACAGCGTGGCCACGTGAGCGAAGGCCGCCTTGAACTCCTCAGGAGAGTTCTCCCCGTTGCTGGCCCCCCAGGGGAACCAGTCACCCTGGGCCTCGAGCCCGATCCGGATGTAGGAGTCACCCCGGCCGTGCGCGGCGAGGGTGTCGGCCACGGCGTTGAAGACGTCGTCGTGGGCACCGGCTGCCACCTCGCTCAGCCCGTGGCCGGCCGAGTCCTTGGGCAGCAGCGGGAGCCCGTAGACCAGGGTCCCCTCGAAGCCGTCGAACACCGCCACGTGCCAATCCGAGTCCGCCAACTCCTGCCAGGTGCCGTAGGCCGGGTACGTCACCGCGGTGTCGACCGGGGATCCGCGCCACGCGGCGAACTCGGCGACCCGGTCGGCGCCCCATTTGCCACCGGTCCACACACCGCTGGGCCAGGTCCTCGGTTGCGGGATCACATCGGCCGGGATGCCCCCGACCGCCTCGTCGCCGTGCGTGGACCGCCAGTAGAACAATCCGCCCGCCACCAGGGCGGCCAGGATCACGCCGACCAGTGCGAGGATCGTCCATGGCGGCGGCCCGCTCCGGTGCCGGTACTCGCGCCGGGCGGCGACCGCGAACGAATCGTCCGTCAGCGTGGCGTCCGGCCGGAACCAGGTGGATTCCGCGTCTCGGGCAGAGGGCGCCCCACGGAACCGCTCGTCTCCGTCACCAAACGTCACCCACGCATCCTAGGCACAGCCCCGGAGGGCGTCTGGCGAACCGGCGGATCGAAGACCCTGGACCGGTCAGGACATGTCGGGCTCACCGCGCCACATGCCGCGCAGATACGCCGCGTGCGCCCGCGAGAGATCCCGGCGGCGATGCAGCCTGGCCGACAGGTAGCGCAGCGCGGTGGCCAGAGAGAGCTCCCAGCGCATCACCGCAGTGGCGACCGGACCGTTGCGGTCGGCCAGGTACCGGTACATGGACGCACCCCGCATCTGGAACATGCGGGGCTTGGCCTCGCCCGACCCCCCGCCCAGATGAGGAACCAGCACGTCGGTGCGCAGCCGCAACCCGCGGCCGGCGTCCCTCGCCCAGCGCCCGAAGGCCATGTCCTCGTTGTAGACGAAGAAGGTCTCGTCGAATCCGCCGAGGTCCATGAAGTCCTGCCGGACGATCGCCAGGCAGGCGCCGCTGAGCCATTCCAGGTCCATCGGGCGCCCGACGACCGGCCTGGCGTACACCCCGGCGGTGGGCCACAGGGCGTGCAGGCCGACCGCATGCACCAGACAACGCAACGGCGTCGGCTCCCAGCCACCGACCCCCAGCTCCACCCGGCCATCGGGCAGCACCGTGGTGGCGCCGACCGCGATCAGACGTGGATCGGCCTCCAGATCCGCGACGAGGGTCTCGAGCTGATCGACGGTGGGTGCGCTGTCGGGGTTCACGAACACCACGTGGTCGGCCGACGAGGTGCGCACGCCCAGGTTGGCGGCCTTCGCGAAGCCCTGGCCGGCCCCCGCCAGGTAGCGCCGGGTGGGGTGGCCCGCCACCAGTTCCTCGACCCCGTCCGCGCCCCGGGCGTTGTCGATGATCACCACCGGCAGGTCTGGCGGCAACCGCTGCAGCAGGGCCTCGGCCAGCGGCCGGCTGTGGTACGTCACCAGGACGACCTCGTAACGAGTCCCCATGGCCGCTCCTCCGGGTCACTTCTCGGGACGCCTGTGTGGCCGCCGCGGGACCGGCGGGCCGACGGTCGAGCGTGCGATCGGGCGGATCACCCGAGCAGCCTAGCGAGCCCCCGGGTGACTCGACCGAATGGGTGCGCTCCCGCCTCCGATCGCCCGTGGGCCGTTCGGTGGACTGCACCACGGGCGGGGATCTGCCGATGGTGTCTTCGACCGGGCACAGCCGGAGGAGCCTGCCAGCGGGCTCGAGGAGGACACTTACCATGGCCGAGCACACCACCCAGCGCCGTCGGCGGCCCGGTCTGGCCGTCCTGGTTCCGCTCGCCCTCCTGGCGAGCAGCGCGGTGGTCTACCAGGCGTCCAACGCCGCGTTCACCGCG
>CAYYCE010000640.1:0-2242 GCA_964469635.1 uncultured Kineosporiaceae bacterium | reverse complement strand
CACCGCGATTTTCAGTCGCGTGCTCTACCAACTGAGCTATCTCGGCCCGGTCCCGAACCCCCGAGAGGGCCCGTCGGCGGGGCGGAGAATACCATGGGCCCCGATCGAGCGGCAACCGCGCTCCCGGGCCGCGTCCGGGCTGCGGGCGACCAAAGCCGTCTCTGGCAGGGTCGTGCGACGGGCCGCCCTGCGGCCGCGGGTCGCCGGGGAGCACCATGGTGCCGGGGCCCGATTACCGCGATGCGGGCGGAGGCCCGCCCGTCGCGCCAAGGGCTGCCCCCTGTGCGGCCGGATCGAGGACGACCTCCGGGCTGGTCACCGGTGCCTGGCCGCTCAGCTGCCGGAGCCGGTTGATCCGGGCCAGCACCGGCGGATGGGTCGAGAACAGGTTCGACGAGCGGTCGCTGACCCCCTTCATCGGATTCTCGAAGTACAGGTGCTGGGTCGCACGGTTGGCGACCTCGAGCGGTTCGGTGTCGAGCGCGATCTTCGCCAGCGCCCGCTCCAGGCCGTAGGGGTTGCGGGTGAGCTCGATGCCCGACACGTCGGCCAGATACTCCCGCTGCCGGCTGACCGCCATCTGGACGAGGCGGGCCATGATCGGGGCCAGGATCGCGAACACGATGGCGAGCAGGAACACGACGACCTGGATCCCGCCGCCGCCCGATCCCCGGTCCCGGGAGCCACCGCGCGAGCCCCCGCCCCAGAACGAGAACCGGATGAACACATCCGCCAGCAGGGCGATGGAGCCGACGAGGACCCCGACCATCAGCGAGAACCGGATGTCGTAGTTGCGGACGTGGGACAGCTCGTGCGCCATCACGCCCTGGAGCTCCTCCCGATCGAGCTTCTGCAGCAGGCCGATGGTGATCGCGACCGATGCATGCTTGGGGTCCCGCCCGGTCGCGAAGGCGTTGGGAGCCGTGTCGTTGATCAGGTACACCTTGGGCATCGGGATGTTGGCCGCGATCGTGATCTCGCGGATGACGTTGATCAGCTGCGGCTGTGTCCGCTCGTCGACCTCCTTCGCCCCGGAGATCGAGAGCACCAGCGAGGCACCCAGGTAGTACGAGAACAGCGAGGCCACGAGGCCGACCGTGATCGCGATCACGGTCGACGGCAGGGCGGCCGAGGGATCCCCGGTCACCGCCCACCCGATGAGCAGGCCGAGGAAGCCAAGGATCGCGATGACGGCGACGGCCAGCACCACCGAGTTCCGGCGGTTCTGGCCGATCTGGTCGTAGAAGGTGGCCATGGTGCGGGATCAGGCGCGCGAGCGACGCTCGACGGCTAGCTCAGGCTCAGGTCGACGTTGGGCACCTGCTGCGCCTCGGGTTCTGCCTCGAAGAACTCACGCTTGGTGAAGCCGAACGGCCCCGCGATCAGCACGCTCGGGATGGTCTGGATCGTGTTGTTGTAGTCCAGGACGGTGGCGTTGTAGTGCTGCCGCGAGAAGCTGATCTGGTTCTCGGTCGTGGTCAGCTCCTCCTGGAGCTGCATCACGTTCTGGTTGGCCTTGAGGTCCGGGTAGTTCTCGACGACGGCGAACAGCGAGCGCAGGGTCCCGGTCAGTGCGTTCTCGGCCTGGGCCTGCTGGGCCGGGCCCTTGGCCCCGGCAGCGACGGCGTTGGCACGCGCCTCGGTGACCTTGGTCAGCACCGACTGCTCGAACCCCATGTAGCCCTTCACGGCATTGACGAGGTTCGGGATCAGGTCGTGCCGGCGCTTGAGCTGGACATCGATTTGGGCGAACGCCTCGTCGATCCGGTTGCGCCGCGTCACGAGCCCGTTGTAGACGCCGATGACGAACAGCACCGCGACGACGACGATGACGATGACGATCAGCAGGATCGGATCCATGCGGCCTCCTCGGGGCACTTGGGGTTGCATGCCCGGGTGCATGCCGGCTGTCAGCATACCCCGCGGCCCGATGCCCACGGTGGCAAACCGGCGGCGGCGCGGCCAGGCACCAGGCCCCGATGTCGCCGGAGATGGAAGCACCCCGGCCACCGGGAGGTATAGGTGGTGGCCGGGGTGCAGGGAAGGTCGGTGTCTCGGTCGCCAAGGGTCCGACACGCGGCCTGCGCCTGTCATTACGGACCGTAATCTCGTCGCAGCGGGATACACACCACCCCGCGGGCCAGGTCCCCGCAGCCCGCGAGCCCGTGGACACGTGCACGCCGGGCAGAGGGTGGTGGTGGGCGGTGGAGTGGTGGGCGGTGGAGTGGTGGGCGGTGGAGTG
>CAYYCE010000639.1:0-2246 GCA_964469635.1 uncultured Kineosporiaceae bacterium | reverse complement strand
CGCCGCAGCTCGTCGAGGGTCAGCCGGTGGTCGGTGGCAAGGTCGGCGACGAGCAGACCGCGGCCGGCCCGCAGCACCGAGGCCGCCCGGCCGGCTTCGGGCATCACCAGCCCGACGATGTCGGCGACGCCGTCGCCGACGGCCAGCTCCAGTACCCACTGGCCGCCCCAGCCGGGCAGCACCAGAGCGGCCATGGTGCCGCCGGCGACCTCGGCGGCACGCTGGGCGATCAGATGGAGCGCCTCGTCCTCCTCGGAACCGGACAGCATCATGGTCGAGACCTCGGTGGCGGCCGCGAGCCACCGCTCGCGTTGGTGCACGGCCTCGTACAGCTCGGCGTTCTCGATGGCCACCGCCGCCGCGGCCGCCAGGGCGACCACCACGTCCTCGTCCTCGGCGGTGAACCCGCCGGTCTTGTTGGCGAGGTAGAGGTTGCCCACCACGCGGTCGCCGATACCCAGCGGAACCCCGAGGAAGCTCTGCATCGGCGGGTGGTGGGTCGGGAGACCGGTCGCGGCCGGGTGCCCGGACACGTCGGCGACCCGGACCGCCCGCCCGACCCGGGTGATGTGACCGAGCAGCCCCACCCCCCGCGGCGGGTCGCCGATGGCCCGGACCGTCTCGGCGTCGATGCCGGTGTGCACGAACGCCTTGTGCAGGCCGTCGGGGCCGAGGACGCCCAGGGAGGCGTACGGCGCCCCGGTCAGGTCGGCGGCGGCCCGGATGATCCGGCGCAGGGTGGATTCGAGCTCGAGTCCGTCGGCGACGCCCACCACGGCGTCCAACAGCCGTAGATCGACGCGCGTGGACAGGATCGGCAGCGGTCCGGTGCGAACCGTGTGCTCCGACATCGACGGCTCCAGGCGCTGGCGGGTGGGCTGGGCACCACCGTAGTCAGATGAGGGTGCTCTCCTCCGCGAGTGCCTCGGCGTAGGGGGGGTGGCGGGCCAGGAGGTCCTCGTGCCGGCCCCGCGCCGTGATCCGGCCGCCGTCCAGGACGAGCACCTCGTCCGCGGCCGCCAGCGGGGTGAGCCGGTGGGTGACCAGGATGACCGAGGCGTCGGTGGCGCGCCCGCTCAGCAGCTCCTCCACCAGCGCGTCGGCGCCGGTCGGGTCGAGGTGCTCGGCGGGTTCGTCGATGAGCAGGACCGGCGCGTCGACCAACAGGGCGCGGGCGAGCAGCAGCCGCCGCCGCTCGCCGCCGGAGACGCTGTGACCGCCGAGGGGGAGCAGGGTGTCCAGTCCCCGCGGCAGCCGTCCGATCCAGGGTCCCAACCCCACCCGGTCCAGCACGGCGTGCAGCGCGTCGTCGGGCGCCCTCGGGTCGGCGACCTTGAGGTTCTCCCGGACCGTGGTGGCGAATACGTGGGCGTCCTCGGCCGTGAACGAGACGGTCCGCCGCAGCCTCGACTCGTCGCGGGCGGCCAGGGCGTCCAGATCCTCGCCGTCCAGCAGCACCCGCCCTGCCAGCGGCGGCAGCAGACCGGCCAGGGTGAGCAGTGCCGTGGTCTTGCCGCTGCCGCTGGGACCGACCACGGCGATCCGGCGTCCCGGGGGCAGGTCCAGGTCGAGGCCCCGGAGCACCGGACCCCTTCCGGGTCGGCCGCAGTCGAGCGCGAGGGACTGCAGCCGGGGCGGCGGCCCGGCCGGCGCCGGCACGGCGGTCCCGGGCGTGGCTTCGGCGGTGGTCTCGGAGGTGGGTACGGCGTCGGCCGGGTCCCCGATCTCGAGCAGGTCGAGCACCCGGGCGGCCGCGGCCCGGGAGCGCACCAGATGGACGGCGGCGGCCGGCAACGCCGAGACGGCCTCGGCGGCGGCCAGTGGGGTCAGGGTGATCACGGCCAGCAGCACCGAGTCCAGCCGGCCGGCCGCGGTCGCGGCCACCCCGAGGGCCAGCGTGGCGACCACCGCACCTCCGGTGGCCGCGGTGGCCACCCCGCTGGCCCAGGTGGCACCGCGGGCCGAGCCCTCCCGGGCGGCGGCGATGGCCCGTTCCTGCTCGCGCACCCGCGCCAGCCGCTCCGGGACGGCGCCGGCGACGATGAGCTCCCCGGTGCCGTCCAGCATCGCCAGCACCTGGGCGCTGAGCTCGGCCCGGGCGGCGACGTCGTCGGCCTCGGCGCGGGCGGCCGCCCGCGCCGCGAGCGCGGGGGCCAGGGCGGCCGCCAGGACCATGGCACCGGCGACGACCGCCCCGGCGACCGGTACGAAGACCGTGACCAGGACGGCGGAGGCGAGCACCGTGG
>CAYYCE010000638.1:0-2246 GCA_964469635.1 uncultured Kineosporiaceae bacterium | reverse complement strand
CTCACGGGCGGCGTCCACCAGGGCCTGGAAGAGTGTCGTGTCCTCGCCGACCTCAGGATGCCACTGCACCCCGACGCAGAACGGCAGCGAGGGATCCTCGACCGCCTCGACCAGACCGTCGCCCGTCCAGGCGGAGGCGACGAGATCCTTGCCCAGGACGTCGACGCCCTGGTGATGGTAGGCGGGGACATCATCGAGTTCGGCGCGCCCCAGCGCTCCCGCGAGCCGGCTGCCGTCGAGCACCGTGATCGGGTGGGAGCCGTAGGCGCCCGGCCCGGGGGACCCGTCGTGTTCGCCGAACAGATCCGGCAGGTGCTGGTGCAGGGTGCCGCCGCGGGCCACGTTGAGCAGTTGCATGCCGCGACAGATCGCCAGCACCGGGGCCCGGCCGGCCACCGCGGCGGCCAGCAGACCGAACTCGGCCTCGTCCCGTTCCGGTTGGGGGGGCTGGGTGTCCGGACCGACGTCCTGCCCGTAGCGGACCGGTTCGACGTCCGGACCACCGATGAGCACGAGGGCGTCCAGCCGGTCCACGGCGGCCGGGATCAGGCCGGGCAGCGGCGGCAGCAGCACCGGCACGCCACCGGCCCCGGCGACCGCATCGACGTAGGCGCGCGGCACCAGGACCGCCTCGGTGTCCCAGACCCCCCAGCGGGCGGCGACCGCGTAGGCGCTCAGCCCGACGACAGGAGCCTCAGAGCGGGGTGACGTAGGCACCGGTGATCCCGCCGTCCACGAGGAAGTTGCTTGCCGTGACGAAACCTGCGTCGTCGCTGGCCAGGAACGCCACCGCGGCGGCCATCTCCTCGGGCTGTCCGAACCGGCCCATCGGCACGTGCACCAGCCGGCGGGCCGCCCGCTCGGGGTCCTTGGCGAACAGCTCCATCAGCAGCGGCGTGGCCACCGGTCCGGGCGAGAGCGCGTTGACCCGGATCCCGTCGCGGGCGAACTGGACGCCGAGCTCACGGGTCATCGCCAGCACGCCGCCCTTGCTGGCGGTGTAGGAGACCTGCGAGGTGGCCGCACCGAGGGTGGCGACGAACGAGGCGGTGTTGATGATCGAACCCCGCTTGCGGGCCAGCATGTGCGGCAGCACCGCCTTGCACCCCAGGTAGACCGAGGTCAGGTTGACGTCCTGCACGCGGCGCCAGGCCTCGAGGCCGGTCTCCAGGATCGAGTCGTCGTCCGGCGGGGAGATGCCCGCGTTGTGGAACGCCACGTCGATCTGGCCGTAGGTCTCGATCGTCATGGCGTACATCCGCTCGTTGTCCTCGGGGCTGGTCACGTCGACCTGGACGAACAACCCGTCCAGCTCCGCGGCCAGCGCCTCGCCGGCGCGCGGGTCGATGTCGGCGACCACGACCCTGGCGCCCTCGGACGCCAACCGGCGCGCGGTGGCCGCGCCGATGCCCCCCGCGCCGCCGGTGATCACGGCGACGCGATTCTCGAACCGGTTCACGGAACTCCTTCTCATTCGGTGGAGATGAAGACGTTCTTGGTCTCGGTGAAGGCGGCCGGAGCGTCCGGGCCGAGCTCGCGGCCCAGCCCCGAACGCTTGAAGCCGCCGAACGGCGTCCAGTACCGCACCGAGGAGTGCGAGTTCACCGACAGGTTGCCCGCCGCCACACCGCGGGCCACCCGCAGCGCCCGGGCGACGTCGCGGGTCCAGATCGACCCCGAGAGTCCGTAGTCGGTGTCGTTGGCCAGGGCGATCGCCTCGGCCTCGTCCGCGAACGGCAGCACCGCGACGACGGGTCCGAACACCTCCTCGCGCCACACCCGGTCGGACGTCGAGCGGGGCAGCACCACCGTCGGCGGGTACCAGAACCCCGGTCCGGACGGCGCGCTGCCGCGGAAGGCGACGTCGACGCCGTCCGGGTCGTCCTCCACGAAGGAGCGCACGCTCTGCCGGTGCGCGGCCGAGATCAGCGGTCCCATCTCGGCGGCGTCGAGGTGCGGGTCACACACCCGCACCTCGGTGACCGCGGGTTCGAGCAGTTCGAGGAACCGTTCGTACACGCTGGCCTCGACCAGGATGCGCGAGCGGGCGCAGCAGTCCTGGCCGGCGTTGTCGAACACCCCGTAGGGCGCGGTCGCCGCCGCTCTGTCCAGGTCGGAGTCGGCGAAGACGATGTTGGCACTCTTGCCGCCCAACTCCAGGGTGACCCGCTTGACCTGGCTCATCGCCTGGGCGGCGATCCGGGTTCCGACCTCGGTGGACCCGGTGAACACGATCTTGCGCACCA
>CAYYCE010000637.1:0-2253 GCA_964469635.1 uncultured Kineosporiaceae bacterium | reverse complement strand
TGGCACTACTCGATCGCGCGCATGGTCGACGCCTGCGCCTCGAACGGAATCTACGCGTACTACGGACCGTTCGGGGACATCAAGGACGTCGCGGCGTGCGAGGACCAGTTCCGCAACGCCTTCCTGTTGGGCTGCGTCGGCGCCTGGAGCCTGCACCCGGTGCAGATCGAGATCGCCAAGAAGGTGTTCTCGCCGGCGCCGAAGGACGTCAAGCACGCCCTGCGGGTGATCGAGGCGATGGGCGACGGCACCGGCGCGGTGATGCTCGACGGCCGTATGGAGGACGACGCCTCGTGCAAGCAGTGCCAGGTGATGGTCGACCTGGCTCGGGCGTTGGCGGCGCGCGACCCGGAACTGGCTGCCGCCTACGGGTTCGAGAGCTGAGGAAGGACTACGATGGCCGACCTGATCCCGCGTCGCAGTGTGCTCTACATGCCGGGCGCCAACGAGCGCGCCGTCGAGAAGGCCAAGACCCTGCCCGCCGACGCGCTCATCCTCGACCTCGAGGATGCCGTCGCCCCCGTCGCCAAAGTCGCTGCCCGGGAAAGGGTTTGCGCGGCAGTGGCCTCCGGTGAGTACGGCCGCAAGGAACTCACCATTCGGGTCAACGGGCTGGACACCGATTGGTTCGCCGCCGACGTCGCGGCAGCCTGTGCCGCCGGACCGGGCGGGATCGTCATCCCCAAGGTCTCCTCGGTGGCAGACGTGCAGGCCGTCGAGGCCGCGATGGAGAAGGCCGGTGCCCCCGACCACACCCTCATCTGGGCCATGGTGGAGACCCCGCGGGCGATGCTGCACTGCGAGGAGATCGCCGCCGCCTCCGAGCGGCTCGCCGTCCTCGTGATGGGGACGAACGATCTGGCCAAGGAGTTGCACGCCCATCACGTGCCCGGCCGCGAGCCGTTGCTGCCCGGTCTGGGGCTCTGCCTGCTCGCCGCTCGGGCGACCGGAAAGGTGATCCTCGACGGGGTGTTCAACGACGTCAAGGACGCGGCAGGCTTCGCGGACGAGTGCCGGCAGGGGATGCAACTGGGGTTCGACGGCAAGACCCTGATCCACCCCAACCAGATCGAGCCGTGCAACATGATCTGGGCGCCGACCATGTCCGAGGTCGAGGAGGCCCGTGCCATGATCGAGGCCTTTGACCACGCGATGGTCGAGGGACACGGGGTCGCCGTCCACAACGGGCGGATGATCGAACACCTGCACGTCGAGGATGCCCGTCGGGTGCTGGCCTTTCACGATGTGATCGGCGGCCGCTGAGCCCAACGCGGCGTTGTACCCACTCCGGGGTGGGTCCAACGCCACCGGCTGGACACCGACCGCCCGTCACGGGGCCGGGATCACCGTCCTCCCCCACGTGCCGTTGACGATCGAGGCCGCGGACAGGAACAGCGCCAACAGGGCGTCCACCAGGAGCACGTACCCCGAGGCCTTGGACACGCCTGCACTTCCGCTGAAGGTTCCGACCGTGAGGATCCAGAAGGTGGCGGTGAGGAGCACGAAGATGGCGGTGATGGTCAGGGTGGTGCGCAGCGAAGCCAGCAGCATGTACGTGGTGAAGATCGCCCAGGCGAGCAGGAACCAGCCGACGAGGTCGCTGACGGGCCCGCCGGCCTCAACCACCTTGGGCAGGAAGATCCAGACCAGCAGCCCGTAGGAGAGCCAGAAGCCGGCGTACGCCGTGAACACGGTGCCCGCGAAGGCTTCTCCCCTTCGGAAGTGGATCACTCCGGCGACGATCTCGGTGAGAAAGCCGAGGGCCAGGGCGAGAGACAGCACGCCGGGAGTTGCGCTGGCGTCCACCCATCCGGCGTTGACCGCCGCCAGGACCAGCGCGGAGATTCCGAAACTGGCCAATCCCAGGGCAAGTGGGTCGCCCCACTCCACGGGAGCCGGCACGGTGGTGACGGTCGAGTCGCTCATGTGTTCGCTCCCTTGTCCGGATGGCCTGAACTGGGGTCCGGGTGTCGATCCCACGGCGGGAACGTAACCATGAGTGCAGGTCGAACAACAGGTCAGTTGTCGGGAACCGCCCGATCGAAGCGGCTCCCGCGTACGTGGGGGGACAGGTCGGCGCCGACCGTATCGCCGGGGCGCCGACCCTCCCCCCGGTCAGGTGTGTCCCCGGCCTCGGGCCCGGAGGACGCGACCCAACCGGTCACAGACCGTAGGCCTCCGCCAGATCGGGGTCTCTGCGGGCCACCAATCGGGCCAGGTCGACCATCACCTTGGCCTGCTTCCAGGTGGCGT
>CAYYCE010000636.1:0-2259 GCA_964469635.1 uncultured Kineosporiaceae bacterium | reverse complement strand
TCGACATCGGGCGCTCCTCGCTGCGACGCCTCCTGCGCGAGGCCGGACGGGAAGACATCACGGTGGTGCGACTCGCAGGCATCGGTGACGGAGCCTCGGCCGCGATCAATGCACGCGAAATACCGGCCGATGACCGATGACGCCCGGGCCTTCCGGGTCGAGCAGACCGACCCCGACCACTTCTACGGGCTCCTCGCGGCGGACTCCGCGCGTGAGGTCGCCCGGTTCGCCGACCTGACCGACGCCACCGTCCTCGACGTGGGGGGCGGCCCCGGCTACTTCGCCGACGCCTTCACCGCCGCCGGCGCGCGGTATGCCGCCGTCGAGGCGGACGCGGGCGAGCTGGCCGCCGCCGGGCTCCCCGGCGCCAACACCGTGCTGGCCTCGGGCCTCGCGCTCCCGGTCGCCGACGGCAGCGTCGACGTCTGCTATTCGAGCAACGTCCTCGAGCACGTGCCCGCGCCGACGGTCATGGCCGAGGAGATGGTCCGGGTGACCCGTGCGGGCGGGACCGTCGTCCTGTCGTGGACGACGTGGTTCTCGCCGTGGGGTGGGCACGAGACGGCACCGTGGCACTACCTCGGCGGGCGCTGCTCGGCCGATCGGTACGCCGCCCGCGTCGGCACGCGGCCTAAGAACGATTTCGGCCGCAGCCTGTTCGCATGTTCCGTTGGGCGGATGATGCGCTGGTTGCGTCGGGCGGAAGACCGTGGTGACGTGCAGGTAGTCGAGGTACTGCCGAGATATCACCCTGACTGGGCCAAATGGGTCATGAAGGTGCCCGGGTTGCGGGAAGTGGTGTCCTGGAACGCTGTCATCGTGGTGAGGAAGGTCGCGCGATGAGTCACGTCCACTCCGGGGGGGCTGCACCACTCGCGGTCCGCCGGGAGGAGGCCCCTTTGGACGGTCGTCGAGCGGTCGCGGCATACCGCCAGGGCGTGGCGTCGCTGTTCCTGGTGGTCCTCGTCTTCGTTCAGCAACCCGGCCTGGTGGCGGCGGACACCAAGCTCGACCTCAACGTCAACCCGTGGGGCTTCCTCGGTCGGGCCCTGAGCCTCTGGGATCCGCAGGGTGCCGCAGGTCAGCTCCAGAACCAGGCCTACGGGTATTTCTTCCCGATGGGTCCGTTCTTCGGCATCGGGCACAGCCTCGGACTCCCCGCCTGGGTGGTCCAACGCCTCTGGTGGAGCGTCGTGCTGCTCGTCGCTTACCACGGCGCTCGGCTGGTGGCGGAGCGGATGGGAATCGGGTCTCCCCTGACTCGGACCATCGCCGGCCTGACGTATGCGCTGGCACCTCGGATGACGGGCGCCCTCGCTGCGACCAGTGTGGAGCTGTGGCCGATGGCGCTGGTTCCCTGGGCTCTCCTTCCGCTGGTGAGCGTTCGTCCAGGTCAGGAGCGTCGGGATGCGGCACGGTCCGCGCTCGCGGTGCTGTGTGTGGGGGGCGTGAACGCCGTCGCCACGGGAACGGTGCTCGTCCTACCTGCCATCTACCTCGCTCTTCGAGTCCGGGCGGCTCACTACCGCCGGACCTTGGCGTGGTGGATCCTGTTTGTCCTCGCCGCGTGCCTTTGGTGGCTCGTCCCCCTGCTCCTGCTCGGTCGCTACTCCCCGCCATTCCTCGACTGGATCGAGTCAGCCTCGGTAACGACCACCCTGGCGTCATTGCCCGAAGCACTCCGAGGCACCACTCACTGGGTGGCCGGGATCGTCAGCTCCGGTGGGCCGCAATGGCCCGCCGCATTCACCGTGCTCACCAGCAGGGCCACGGTGCTGGCGGGTCTTGAACTGACGGTCCTCGGGGCCTGGGGATTGTTCCGAGGGGACCTTCGAAACGGCCGGACCTTGCGTCTCGGGCTCCTGGTCGGACTGGCGCTGCTCACCTTGGGCCACACTGGCCCGCTGGCGCCTCCCTGGGCGGCCAGTCTGCAGCACCTTCTGGACGGCTCGCTGTCGCCGCTTCGCAATGTCCACAAGTTCGACCCGGTCGTCCGCCTGCCCTTGATCCTGGGCCTTGCCCATCTACTCCATGTCGCCCGGCCGAGGGTGCCCGTTTCCTGGGCCGCACGCTTCCTGCCGGGAATCGCGGTGATGGCGGCCGTCGCCTTGGTCGCACCAGCAGCCATCACGGGTATATCCCAACGGGGGTCTTTCCAGGGCGTGCCGTCGTGGTGGGTCAACGCGAGCCGATACCTGGCGAAGGAGCCGGACAAGCGAACCCTCGTGTTGCCCGGGTCAACCTTCTTCTCCGGGCTGT
>CAYYCE010000635.1:0-2266 GCA_964469635.1 uncultured Kineosporiaceae bacterium | reverse complement strand
CCTTCCAGGCGTGGGTGAGCTCGCCCGGGTTCGCCGAGGGTCACCGCTCAGCCGTTGAGCGTGCGGGCGGTGAGGCTCCCCGTCCCGTGTCGACCCACAGCGAGGTCTGGAACTACGAGGTGGCAGGCGGCTCGACGCCGACGCCGAGCTGACGATCCAGGCCCCTCAGCGGAAGGCGGCTGAACCGGTTATCGAGCCTTCTGCCATGCGGCGTTGAGGGGAAGGTCTGCGGCAGCAAGAGTGCGTTCTACCGCCCGTCGGGCAGTCGGGAGGCATGGATTCGTGGTGGTCCGTGTGTGAAATGGGCTGACGCTTGGCCTCGGTGAGAGGTCGTGGGGGTTTGGGTACGCCCGATGGGGCGGCGACACCGGTACGTTGGTTCTCGAGTCGTGGGGAGGTTGCGATGGATGTCGCCGCAGTGCTCCGACCCTTGGTCGACGCTGCTGTCGGCACGGATCTTCCGGTGCGCGTCGAGTGCTGGGATGGCAGCTCGATGGGGCCGGAGGATGCTGCAGCGGTCGTTCGCTTCACGTCGCGGCGGGCTCTTCGCCGCCTTGTCTGGGCACCCAACGAGCTGGGCTTCGCCCGCGCGTACGTGTCCGGGGACGTCCAGATCGAGGGTGACCTGCTCGACGCGTTGACCCGCCTGGACGCGCTCGCCGACCCTGAGCGGGGGCCGGGTGTGCGGGTGGGGCACGACACCACGACCGCGCTCGCCAAGGCCGTCGTGCGTCTCGGCGCGCTGGGGCCGCCCCCTCGCCCGCCCGCCGAGGAGATCCGGCTGTCCGGTCGCCGGCATGCGCGGGGGAGGGATGCGAAGGCGGTCTCCCACCACTACGACGTGGGCAACGACTTCTATGCGCTCGTCCTGGGTCCGTCGATGGTGTACTCCTGCGCGTACTTCGAGCAGGCGCCCTCGGCGGCATACACGCTTCAGGACGCGCAGCGCGCCAAGCTCGACCTCGTGGCGCGCAAGCTCGGTCTGGTCCCGCGAATGCGCCTGCTGGACGTGGGGTGCGGGTGGGGGTCGTTCGTCATCCACGCGGCCCGCGAGTACGGCGCCACGGCCGTGGGGGTCACCCTCTCGCAGCAGCAGGCGGCCTTCGCTCGCGCAGCCGTCGCCTCGGCGGGGCTGACCGACCGGGTCGAGATCCGCGTGCAGGACTACCGCGACGTGCCCGACGGGCCGTACGACGCTATCGCCAGCATCGGGATGGCCGAGCACGTCGGCCTGTCCCAGCTGGGCCAGTACGCCGCTCACCTGCACAGCCTCCTGGCTCCGGGGGGGCGGCTGCTCAACCACGCGATCGCGCGCCGGCCCGGACCGCCGGGTGACCCCGCGGGGGACAAGACCTCGTTCATCGACCGCTATGTCTTCCCCGACGGCGAGCTGCATCCGGTGTCGACGATGGTCGACGTGCTGGAGTCAGCGGGGTTCGAGGTCCGTGACGTGGAGTCGCTGCGTGAGCATTACGCGGAGACCCTGCGCGCCTGGGTGAGCAACCTCGAACAGAACTGGGACCAGGCCGCCCGGCTCACCAGCGCGGGCCGGGCCCGGGTGTGGCGGCTGTACATGGCCGGCTCGGCACTCGGCTTCCAGTCCAACCGCCTCGGCGTCAACCAGGTGCTCGCGGTCAAGCCCGGCCCCGGAGGCGCCAGTGGTCTCCCTCGGACCAGGAGCGGGCTGTTCGGTATCTGTGAACCACGTCAAGCCAGTAGTTGACGCCAGACGACACCGGTCGAGTGACTGCCCCCGCCCTGACGGACGGCAGTGATCCCCAGGAGTGGCCCGGGCGCTCGACAGATCTACGCGCCGGCGACGGACCGCGGTCTGTTCGCGGTGATCACCTTGGCCACTTCACTCAGGTCGTTGTTCAGCCTTCGGTCCCGCCCGAGCCGCAGACCGCCCAAGGACAAACACCTCCAGCGGGGGCCGAAGGTTGGCCAGCCCGCCTGCTCTCTTCGCCGCTTGGTGACAAGCCCGGCCACAAGCTCGGAGTGCCAGCCGTGATGAATGCCAGTACGCGCGGAAGGACGTGGCAGAACTCGCCGCCTCCCACGAGTCGACCAGAGCGACTGCTCGCTCCATGGCATCCCAGGGCGGCCCGCTGACCGTACAAGATCCTCGACGGTGGGCCGTCGACGTCGAGAATCCTGCCTATCTCGGCGATGAGGAAGCCGCGCGAGTCGGCCGGACGGTCGTCCAGTCGATCCGTGTTCGTGGGCGGAGACCTACGGCGGCGAAGCACCGCATAGCGCGCGCAGG
>CAYYCE010000634.1:0-2274 GCA_964469635.1 uncultured Kineosporiaceae bacterium | reverse complement strand
GTACCTGACCCAGCCGCCGGACTTCTCCGGTTTCGGTGACCCGGCCAAGGGCAAGACCGCCGCGCAGGGCATGCTCGATGCCGGTGCGGATGTCATCTACGCCGCCGCCGGTGGGTCCGGATCCGGGGCGTTCGACGCGGTGGCGGCCAAGACGGGAGCGTGGGCGATCGGGGTCGACTCCGACCAGTACCAGAGCGCTTCGGACGCCGTGAAGCCGGTCATCCTCACCTCCATGCTCAAGCGGGTCGACGTCGCGGTCTACAACGAGATCAAGTCCGCGGTCGACGGCAGCCCGCTGTCCGGCATCCAGACCTTCGACCTCAAGTCGGACGGCGTCGGCTACTCCACCTCGAACCCGGCGGTCGACCCGTACACCGC
Source organism: uncultured Kineosporiaceae bacterium (assembly GCA_964469635.1). Classification (GTDB taxonomy): domain Bacteria; phylum Actinomycetota; class Actinomycetes; order Actinomycetales; family Kineosporiaceae; genus JADJPO01. The sequence goes on along the minus strand of CAYYCE010000634.1, from coordinate 1,896 downwards.
CAAGGCGGACGAGGCCAAGGCGAAGATCATCAGCGGCGAGATCACCGTTCCCGACAAGTGATCGACGGGTGACTGCTCGTTGACCTGACCCGTTCGGGTCCAGCAGGACGGGGCGGGCCCGGCGGGGAGCGCGATAGCGTTCCCGCCGGGCCCGTCGCCGTTCACCGAAGTGAGGCCAGCGATGACTGAGGACAGCACCGGCGCCGAGGCGCCGTCCGAGAGCCCCGTCGACCGCGGTGTCCCTGCGGTCGAGCTGAGAGGGATCACCAAGCGGTTCCCGGGGGTGGTGGCCAACCGGGACATCGACATCACCGTGCGCCGCGGGACGGTGCACGCGATCGTCGGCGAGAACGGCGCCGGCAAGTCGACCCTGATGAAGACCCTCTACGGCATGCACCGCCCGGACGAGGGCACCATCACGGTGGACGGCGAGCAGGTCGTCATGAGCAGCCCGGCCGACGCGATCGCCCGCGGCATCGGCATGGTGCACCAGCACTTCATGCTCGCGGACTACTTCACCGTGCTGGAGAACGTGGTGCTCGGCTCCGAGCCCCGTAAGGGGCTGCAGCTGGACGCCGCGACGGCGCGCACCACGATCCGCGAGCTCGGCGAGCGGTACGGCCTCGGCGTCGATCCCGATGCCGTGGTCGCCGACCTCGGCGTGGGCGACCGGCAGCGGGTGGAGATCATCAAGGTGCTCTACCGCGGCGCCCGGACGCTGATCCTCGACGAGCCCACCGCCGTGCTGGTGCCGCAGGAGGTGGACGAACTGTTCGACGCCCTGCGCGAGCTCAAGTCGCAGGGCCTGTCGATCATCTTCATCTCCCACAAGCTTGACGAGGTGCTCTCGGTGGCCGACGAGATCACCGTCATCCGCCGTGGCACCACGGTCGCCACCGTCGACCCTCAGGAGGTCACCGCGCGCAGGCTGGCGGAGCTGATGGTGGGCAGCGAACTGCCCAGCCCGCAGACCGCCACCGGCGAGACGGTCACGGACCAGGCCAGGCTCACCGTGGAGCAGCTGAGTGTGCTCGGCGCGGCCGGCCGGCCCGTCGTCAGCGACGTGAGCTTCACGATCCACGCCGGCGAGGTGCTCGGCATCGCCGGAGTGGAGGGCAACGGGCAGGCGGAACTGGTCGAGGCCCTCATGGGGATGCGCCGTTCGACCGGGCGAATCCTGCTGACCGGCGAGGACATCGGCGAGTGGAGCACCCGCCGCCGCCGCGAACACGGGGTGGCGTTCATCCCCGAGGACCGCGGGCGGCACGGCCTGCTGCTCGAGGCGCCGCTGTGGGAGAACCGGATGCTCGGCCACCAGAGCAGGCCGCCGAACGCCAGAGGCTGGCTGATCGACCGGTCCGGCGCCCGGACCGACACCCAGCGGATCGTCGAGGCCTACGACGTCCGGACGCCGTCCATCGACGTGCTCGCCTCGGCGCTGTCGGGGGGCAACCAGCAGAAGCTGATCGTCGGCCGGGAGATGAGCAGCGAACCGACGGTGCTGATCGCGGCCCACCCCACCCGCGGCGTCGACGTCGGCGCCCAGGCGGCGATCTGGGACCTGCTGCGCCAGGCCCGCAGCGCCGGGCTCGCGGTGCTGCTGATCAGCGCCGACCTGGACGAGCTCATCGGGTTGTCCGATTCACTGCGGGTGATCCTGCGCGGGGCGCTGGTCGCCGAGGTCGACCCCTCGACCGTCACACCGGAGCAGCTCGGCTCGGCGATGACCGGTGTCGCCGCGGCACAGGGAGGTGCGGCATGACGTTGGTGCGCCGGATCCTGTTGGGGCTGGCCGCGCCCGTGCTGGCGGCCGGGTTCGCGATCGTGATCACCTGGGTGGTGCTGCAGGCCACCGGGGTGGCCCCGGCCGCGACCTTCCAGCAGATGCTCGACTAC
>CAYYCE010000633.1:0-2277 GCA_964469635.1 uncultured Kineosporiaceae bacterium | reverse complement strand
CGATGTCCAGTTGCGGTCCAACCTCGCTGTGTCGGGCCAGTCCCTGACGATGTCCCGGGCGGCCCGGAACCTGCTGACCAAGGCCCGTCGTGATTTCGCGGCGGGGCGTACGGAGCGAGCGGGCGCTTACATCGATCGGGCGCTGGGCCTGCCGTACAACGATGCGGTTGAGGCATCGACGGCGATGTGGGAAGCCCACATGATCTTGTTTACGGCTGTTTCCGAGGCCCTGGACGCCAGCCCTGAGGGTGAGTCCGCGTGGCTGGACGCGGCTGAGGCAGCTGTGCCGCAGTGTGGCGAGAGTGCCCGCGAGGACCTGTTGCAGACGCTTCGGACGCTGGACCATGACTACCGGCTCCCGGCGTCCGAGCGTCGCCGGATCCGGACCATCGTGCCGGGCGACGCACGGGGCAACGGCATCGGGGACGTCGTTCGTGACCGGGCCGGTGACGACGAGGTGACCCAGAGGATCGTCATCACCGAACTCCTGCTCGCCACGACTGTTTACGAGGCGGAGCTCGGCAGGCTCGGCATCGCCGGCTGATCGGCTTATGCCGGCGCCGGTGGATCTCGTTGCCGCGGTGAACTGCTCATGGTTCATCCGGTTCGTGCCGGTGGTCCCCCGCTGTTTCGGGACGACGGTGTCGTGCGCCGTGCCGGTGGAACGACCCCAGGGTGTGGCCGCTCACGAGCCGGGCCGCCGCCGCGATGTGCGTGAAGTGCGCTTCAGCCCTCGGGGTCGTGAGCGGTCCTGGTGCGGGCGGCGAGGTAGTCGGTCCAGTCTCGCTTGACCAGGGTCGTCCAGGCGACGGCGGTGTGCGGGTGCAGGCCGAGCAGGGGGCCGAGGACGGCTGCGGGCAGCTGCTCGGCCAGGGCCATCAGAGCGGCGGTGCGTGCCGGTCGGACGTCGATGCCGTGGGCGGCCAGGACGGTGGTGAAGCCCGCGCCGTCACGGTGGCGGCCGGGGTGCCTGCCGGGGAACAGCCAGGCCGGCGCGGTCACGGATCCGGCGGTGACGGAGCGGGCCAGCGCCGAGGATGGCTGGGCTTGGTCACGCAGGCGGTGGAGCAGGCCGGCCAGAGCCGGGGGCAGCAGAACGGGTCGGTCGGCGAGGGTGAGGTAGTGCCGGTCGCCGTCCTGCCGGAGCGCGTCGGCGGTCAGGGCGACGGTGTGGGTGACGGGGTTGCCGAACAGCAGCAGCAGGGCTGCGGCGACCCGGACGGGCAGTGCGAGGTCTTCGTCGGTCAGGCAACGTTGCAGGTGATGCCACCGGTCGGGTTCGGGGATCGGGGCGGGCTGCGCCCGCGGTGGGGTGCGGGGCATGGCGACGGCGTGGACGAGGCGGCGCCGGCGGAGCCAGGTGATGAAGCCGGCCAGGGGTTTGGTGGTCACGCGTTCGGTGAGGTAGGCCTCCAGGTCGGGCTGGGTAAGCCGGTCCAGGGTGAGGTCGTGCTGGTCGAGCCAGGCCAGGAAGTCCAGCGCGAGGTGGATCTTCTGGCGCAGGTATTGGCTGGTGGCGCTGGTGGAGGGACGCCGCCCTGGGGTGTGCCGGCGGCGGGCGCGGGCTAGCACGTCCCACCTGGCGTACTGGCGCACGATGTTGACGTGGTGCTCGGGATGACCGGCGAGCGTGCGGTCCACCCAGGCGACCACACGTTCGATGTAGTCGTCCCGGATCGGCAGGACGCCGGTGGACAGCAGCAGGGAGTGTAGGTAGCGCACCGAGTTGCCGGGGGGCAAGCCGTCCAGGGCGGCGTGGGTGAGTGGCCCCGTGGCGGCAAGATCGGCCAGGAGCGTGCCGGTGGGGCCGCTCAGCCAATGCAGGACGGCCCGGGGCTTGTCCGCGGTGGACAGCGTGGCTGCCAGCGGGGCAAGTTCGGCCCGCGCGTCGACCGCCAGCAGGGTGTGGAGGCGTTCGGCCAGGACCTGGCGGGCGCAGCGGCCGCCGCGCAGGGGGCGGCACGGCCCACCGCAGTCGGGGCAGTCGTAGGTGCGGCGGGAACCGGCGCAGGTAGCGCAGATGGCCCGGCCATCGGCACCGGTGCCGGTGAGGACGGCACGGCGGCCGCAGGACGGGCAGGGGCTCGGGTTGGACAGGACCCGTTCGTAGCAGGCGTGGCAGACCGGGCCTGCGGGCCAGCGCGCCAGGACGGGTCGCAGCCGTCCGCAGCGGTAGCACGGCTTGCGGGGTGCGTGGGTGGCGGACTGGCAGGCAGAGCAGATCCGGCGGCCGTCGCTTACCCGGCGGCAGCGTTTCGTCGTGCCGCAGACGGCGCA
>CAYYCE010000632.1:0-2286 GCA_964469635.1 uncultured Kineosporiaceae bacterium | reverse complement strand
CACACCCGCAGGGCACAACGTCACGCCGTGCCCGTCTGGCGGGCACGGCGTGACGTTGCGCCCAGGTGGAACGGGCACGGTGTGACGTTGTGCCCAGTCCGCCGTGCCACGGCGGACCGGGACTGGGATGGATCAGTCGTCCCCGGGCTTGCTCATGCCCTCGGCGATCAGCGACATCACCGAGGAGTCGGCCAAGGTGGTCTGGTCGCCCACCTCGCGGTGCTCGGCGATGTCCCGCAGCAGCCGGCGCATGATCTTCCCGGAACGGGTCTTGGGAAGCTCCGCCACGATCATGATCTGACGCGGCTTGGCGATCGGGCCGATCTCCTTGGCCACGTGGTCGCGCAACTCGGCCACGATCGCGGCCTCCTCGACGCCCTCCATGGCCCCGGCGCGCACGATGACGAAGGCGACCGGGGCCTGCCCGGTGGTCTCGTCGGTGGCGCCGACGACGGCGGCCTCGGCCACCTTGGGGTGGGAGACCAGGGCGGACTCGATCTCGGTGGTCGACAGCCGGTGGCCGGAGACGTTCATGACGTCGTCCACCCGACCGAGCAGCCAGATGTCGCCGTCCTCGTCCTTCTTCGCCCCGTCGCCGGCGAAGTACAGCCCCGGCCAGCGGGACCAGTAGGTGTCCTTGTACCGCTCCGGGTCACCCCAGATGCCGCGCAGCATCGAGGGCCACGGCTCGGTCAGGACCAGGTAACCGCCGCCGCCGTTGGGCACCGAGTGAGCCTCGTCGTCCACGACATCGGCCGAGATGCCCGGCAACGGACGCTGCGCCGAACCGGGCTTGGTCGTCGTCACGCCCGGCAGCGGGGAGATCAGGATGGAGCCGGTCTCGGTCTGCCACCAGGTGTCGACGATCGGGGCCTTGTCGCCGCCGATGACGCGCCGGTACCAGATCCACGCCTCGGGGTTGATCGGCTCGCCGACGCTGCCCAGCAACCGGATGGAGGACAGGTCGAACTGTGCCGGGAACTGTTCCCCCCACTTCATGAAGGTACGGATCGCGGTCGGCGCGGTGTAGAGGATGGTCACCCCGTACTTCTGCACGATCTCCCACCAGCGGCCCTGGTGCGGGGTGTCCGGGGTGCCCTCGTACAGCACGATCGTGGCGGCGTTGGCCAGCGGACCGTAGGTGATGTACGTGTGCCCGGTGACCCAGCCGACGTCGGCCGTGCACCAGAAGACGTCGGTCTCGGGGTGCAGGTCGAAGACGTTGCGGTGGGTGTAGGCAGACTGGACCAGGTAGCCGCCCGAGATGTGCAGGATGCCCTTGGGCTTTCCGGTGGTCCCCGAGGTGTAGAGGATGAACAGCGGGTGCTCGGAATCCATCGGCTGAGGGGTGTGCTGGGTCGAGGCAGACCCCACGGCGTCATGCCACCACACGTCGCGGCCCTCGGTCCAGGCCACCTCCTGCTTGGTGCGCTGGACCACCAGGACGTGGCTCACGCTCGCGCACCCGGCGACGGCCTCGTCCACGGCCGGCTTGAGCGCGGCCGGGGTGCCGCGACGGTAGCCGCCGTCGGAGGTGATGACCAGCTTCGCCTCCGCGTCGTCGATCCGGCTGCGCAATGCCTCGGCGGAGAAGCCGCCGAAGACCACCGAGTGCGGGGCGCCCAGCCGGGCACAGGCCAGCATGGCGATCACGGCTTCGGGGATCATCGGCAGGTAGATCGCCACCCGGTCGCCCTTGCCGACGCCGAGGGCGGTCAGCGCGTTCGCCGCTTGGCAGACCTCGTCCTGGAGCTGGGCGTAGGTGATGGTGCGGGTATCCCCGGGCTCGCCCTCGAAGTGGATCGCGACCCGGTCACCGAGACCGGCCTCCACATGCCGGTCGACGCAGTTGTAGGCCACGTTCAGGGTGCCACCCACGAACCACTTCGCGAAGGGTGGGTCGCTCCAATCCAGGACCTGAGACCACTCGTCGTTCCAGGCGAGGGCGTGGGCCTGCTCGGCCCAGAACGCGTCGCGGTCGGCCGCCGCCTTCTCGTACAGGTCGGCTTGGGCCACTGCCTGCGCCGTGAATGCGGGGTCCGGGGGGAAACGGCGTTCCTCGTGGCTCAGGTTCTCGATGGCGTCGCTCGACATGCGGATGCCCTCCAGGGTCGGCAGCTATGACGGTTCGGAGTTGTGCGTGGTCAGGGAACTACCTCGCGAGGCTAGCCGCCGTGTGAGGTATCGAACAGACCGTGCTCGGGGGCAATGCCGATCAGCGCGGCGTTGCCTGCGACGGACGGCGATGCCCGCCCAGGAGCCACCCGATGGCCTCGGAGGCCGACC
>CAYYCE010000631.1:1221-2289 GCA_964469635.1 uncultured Kineosporiaceae bacterium | reverse complement strand
CACCGCCGGCGTGATCGGCCCGCAGGGGTCGGGCAAGACCCTCGACCTGCTCGCCCCCGCGCTGATCGAGGCGCCCGGCGCGGCGATGACCACCCTGACCAAGATCGAGGACCTGCTGCTGACCTTCACCGCCCGCACCGCCGGGCAGCGGCCCTGCGTGGTGCTCGACCCGTTCGCGCTGGTGCCCGGCCTGCCCGAGGCGGTGTGGGACCCGATCCGTGGCTGCGTGGACCCGCTGATCGCCGAACGCCGCGCCAAGGCCTTCACCGCCGGCACCGTCAGGGGCGGCATCGCCGGCGGCCACGCCGACGACGCCGCCCGGTTCTACGCGGCCGAAGCGGCCAAGGTCCTGCAGGCCTACTTCCACGCGGCCGCGCTGACCGGCCGCAGCCTCGAGCACGTCCTGTCCTGGGTCGCCAAACCGCCCGCCGCCTCCGAGCCCGCCGAGATCCTGCGTGAGCACCCCCACGCGGCACCGTTCTGGGAGGGGCTGCTCCACGGCGCACTCCACGGAGACGACCGCACCGCCGGCAACACCATCACCACCGTCCAGCAGGCCATGAGCCTGTTCTTCCAACAAGACATCCGCCGCCGCTGCGTCCCAAGCCCGGGACACCCCGCCACCAACATCAGCGAGCTCATCGCCCGCGGCGGCACCATCTACCTGCTCGGCCGGGACGACCCGTACGCCTCGGCCTCGCCGCTGATGACCGCCTACGCCGAGCACATCCTCGACACCGCCCTCGCCGCAGCGAACACCACAGTGTGGGGCCGGCTGTGCCCGCCGTTCCACGCCTTCCTCGACGAGCTGCCCTCCACCGCGCCGCTGCCGACCCTGCAGACCCGGATGGCCAACGAGCGCGCACTGGGTGTCTCCTTCGTGTGGGCCGCGCAGGCCTGGCCCCAGCTCGCCGCGGTCTTCGGTGAGCAGCCCGCCCGGACCCTGGTCGGGCTGACCAACACCCTCATCGTCTTCGGCGGATCCAAGGACGTCGCCTTCAACCAGGAGATCTCCGACCTGCTCGGCCCGGTCCGCGTCTCCCGGACCGGCTGGCACACCGGCCGGAT
>CAYYCE010000631.1:0-1211 GCA_964469635.1 uncultured Kineosporiaceae bacterium | reverse complement strand
CCGGCAGGTCACGGCTGACGACATCCCCATCCTCACCGGCGCCGAGATCCGCCAACTGCCCGAACGCCATGCCCTGATCCTCGCCGAGAACGGCAAACCGATCATCGCCGCCCTGAACCGATGCATCGACGGCAAGCCAGGCCGCCGGCTGCTCGCCGACCAGTCCCGGCTCCGTCACCGCGCCGACGCGGACCGGCGCGCCGTGGTCGGCGCTGAGGCCCGCGCGACGGCCGCCCTCGTCGAGGCCCGACGACGAGGCCTCGCCGGCGACCACGAGGACCTCACGCCGTGACCGGCCATCCGCACCCCGACCAGACCCCGCAGCCCCGGCCCCTGATCGAGGCCTTCCCCACCCCCGGCCACCGGGTCGAGCAGGCCTACCGAGAGCTCGACATCGCCCTGCACGGCTCAACCGAGGAGAAGATGCTCCTGGGCAGCCCCCGGGTCCTGCCCAGGCCCTGGGACCCGCCCACCTGCGCCGAGCCACGCCTCCGCGCCGAGATCTGGGCGTGGCTGGACAAGGTCGTCACCTGGCTGAACCGGGAATACGCCTGGGACCCGGCCGAGACCATCCCCGCCTGCTGGCCCCGACACCCCCACCTGGTCCACGAGATCGCCGGCCTGGCCGACCAGCGCCGCCGAGCCGGGCACGCCCTGACCGGGGAGGCCCTCGAGGAATGGCACCGCTACGCCCTACCCGCCTTCACCGACCGGATGCTGACCCGGATGCGGTCCCACTGCCAGGACAAGGACCACCAACCCTGGCCCGCCCAGGGCCGTCACACCCGGCACCAGAGCGAACCCAGCAAAGCCCAACGAGCAACGGCCTTCGAGGCAGACATCGCCGCCTGCGCCCCGATGCCCCCTCCGCCCCCGTCCACCGGTCCGCTGCTGTACCTGGTCGACGACGACATCCGCTACGACCTCGACACCGGCGAGATCGTCGACGACGACGCCCCATGACCAGCAGACCGACCGCCCATCCAGCGCACGGCACCCAGCCGCCCCCGTGCCACGGCCCCAGACCGCGCCCGAGCCGACCCACGCCGGCAGCCGTAGCCGGCGCGGCGGTGAGCACCGGGGCTCCGCCTTCTCGCTTACGGGGGGTGAAACCACCGAAGGCTTTCAGCAAGGAGCAGCAGATGTCGCACGACCCGGTCATCATCCGCGGCCTCGACGAGGCCGTCGCCTCCGTCCCCCACCTCCTGGGC
>CAYYCE010000630.1:0-2292 GCA_964469635.1 uncultured Kineosporiaceae bacterium | reverse complement strand
ATCCCCTACCACCTGTGCCACTTCGAGGTGCCGACCACGGTGGCCCGTGCGGTGCTTTTCGGCGACGCCGCGCTGCAGCCGGCGGGCCCGCCGACCGTCGAGGTGATCACCACGGCCAAGCGGGATCTGCCCGTCGGCCACACCATCGACGGGCTGGGCGGCTACGACACCTACGGGGTGGCCGAGCGGGCCGACGTGACCGCCACCGAGCGGCTCCTGCCCATGGGCGTGGCGGAGGGCTGTGTGCTGCGCCGGGAGGTGGCCAAGGACGAGGTGCTCACCTACGCCGACGTCGACCTGCCGGCGGGACGCCTGGTGGACCAGTTGCGTGAGGAGCAGTCGAAGATCACCGAGCCGTTCCCGGACGCCGCCTGGGTCCACGTCTGAGCGATCCGCACCCGCTCACCGGCGGCCGTCCCGCCGGCATGCCAGTCTGGGGGCATGGCCGCACGTCGTCGGATCCCGCCCGAGAAGGGGATCGACGCCGTGCGGCGGTGGCGGGCCGATCCGGACGGCGCCGACAGAGCGGTGCGGGCCCCCGGCGTGCTGTACACCCTCGAGGAACTGGCCGTCCGTCATCCGGGGGCCACCTGTGAGGTCCGCGTCCCGCCCTTCGGCGTGGTCCAGGCACTCGCCGGGCCCCGGCACACCCGCGGGACGCCGCCCAACGTGGTGGAGACCGACGGTCGCAGCTGGCTCGAGCTGGCCACCGGCCGGTTGTCCTGGGACCTGGCCGTGGCGCAGGGGCGGGTCCTGGCCAGTGGCGAGCGCTCCGATCTGGGGCCGTTCCTGCCGCTGGTTCGGGCGGGTTAGGCTCGTTCCGTGAGCGAGACCCCCGCCGATGATGGCCGCCCGGGGGACGGCGGCCCCGCGGACGACCGTGCCGTCGCGCCGGTCGTTCCCCCGACGCAGGTCCGGATCCGCCGAGCTCCCCGCTTCGCCCGGTTCGTCGCCACCGGCGCGGTGCTCGGGGCGGTGATCGGGCTCGCGCTCGCGGCGGTCCAGTTGCCGTCGGGTCCCGACGGCGCCTCGACCCTCGTCGGCACCGGTCTGATCAGCACCCGGGCGGTGCTGGGGTACTTCGCCGTCCTCGGCGGCCTCGTGGGGGGCGTCGCGGGTGTGGGCGTGGCGGTCCTGGTCGACCGGCGGACCTGGCGCAGGGCCGACGGCCCCCGCTGAGGCGCCTCGCCTCGGTCACCGGCCGCCGAACCCTGTGCGAGACTTTGGCCGTGTGCGGTGTCTTCGGGGTCTGGGCCCCGGGTGAAGAGGTCGCCAAGCTCGCCTACTACGGGCTGTACGCCCTGCAGCACCGCGGCCAGGAGGCCGCCGGGATCGCGGTGAGCAGCGGGAAGCAGATCCTGGTCTACAAGGACGTCGGGCTGGTCGCCCAGGTCTTCGACGAGACGGCGCTGGGCGCGTTGACCGGCCAGGTGGCGGTCGGCCACTGTCGCTACTCCACCACGGGCTCCTCCACGTGGGAGAACGCCCAGCCGACCCTCGGCGCCACGATGACCGGCACGGTGGCCCTGGCCCACAACGGCAACCTGGTGAACACCGGTGAGTTGCGCGAATGGATCTCCCGGCGGACCGCCGGGTCGGTCACCGGCGAGCTCGCCCGCGGCAACACGACCGACACCGCCCTGATCACGGCGCTGCTGGCCGGCGACAGCGAGCGTGGTCTCGAGGTCACGGCGATCGAGGTCCTGCCCCATCTGCGCGGGGCCTTCAGCCTGGTCTTCATGGACGAGCACACCCTCTACGCGGCTCGCGACACCCACGGCATCCACCCGCTGGTCCTGGGCCGCCTCGACCGGGGTTGGGTGGTGGCCAGCGAGACCGCCGCACTGGACATCGTGGGTGCCTCCCTGGTGCGCGAGGTCGAGCCCGGCGAGCTGATCGCGATCGACGTCGACGGTCTGCGGTCCTGGCGGTTCGCTCCCGCCACCCCGACGGGGTGCGTCTTCGAGTACGTCTACCTGGCGCGCCCGGACACCAGCATCGAGGGTCAGACGGTGCATGGCTCCCGGTTGGAGATGGGGCGCACCCTGGCGCGGGAGCACGCCGTCGAGGCCGACCTGGTGATCCCGGTCCCGGAGTCCGGGACGCCGGCAGCGGTCGGCTACGCCCAGGAGTCCGGGATCCCCTACGGGCAGGGCCTGGTCAAGAACGCCTACGTCGGGCGCACCTTCATCCAGCCCAGCCAGACCATCCGTCAGCTCGGCATCCGGCTCAAGCTCAACCCGCTGCGTGAGGTGATCGCCGGCAAACGACTGGTCGTCGTCGACGACTCCA
>CAYYCE010000629.1:1252-2297 GCA_964469635.1 uncultured Kineosporiaceae bacterium | reverse complement strand
CGGGCTGGGACTCGACCGACGCGCCGAGGGCCTGGCCGCTGCCGGGCTGCACCGGATCAACGTCAGCCTCGACACCCTCGACCGGGCCCGGTTCGCCCGGATCACCCACCGCGACCGGCTGGGCGACGTGCTCGCCGGGCTGCGCGCCGCTTCCGCCGCCGGGCTGTCGCCGGTCAAGGTCAACACCGTGCTGCTGCGCGGCGTGAACGACGACGAGGCGGTCCCGCTGGTGCGCTGGGCGATCACCCACGGCTACGAGTTGCGCTTCATCGAGCAGATGCCGCTGGACGCCCAGGGCTCGTGGGAGCGGGCGGAGATGGTCGCCGCGGCCGAGATCCTCGAGGCGCTGCGGCACGAGTTCACCCTCGTCCCCACCGGCCCGGCGGCCCGGGGCGCGGCCCCCGCCGAGACCTGGGTGGTGGACGGAGAGGCGGGCCGCACGCCGTCCGGCGCCCCGGCGCGCGTGGGCATCGTGGCCTCGGTGACCCGGCCGTTCTGCGGCGACTGCGACCGCACCCGGCTGACGGCCGACGGCCAGGTGCGCACCTGCCTGTTCTCGCGCACCGAGACCGATCTGCGGGGTCTGCTGCGCTCCGGGGCGGACGACGAGCGGATCGCCGAGGCCTGGCGCCGGGCGATGTGGGGCAAGCTCGCGGGGCACGACATCGACGACCCGTCGTTCCTGCAGCCCGACCGGCCGATGAGTGCGATCGGCGGCTGACGATGCGGGTGACGACGTGCACGTGACGGTTCGCTACTTCGCCGGCGCCCGTGCGGCCGCCGGCCTGGACGAGGAGCGCATCGATTTCGACGGGGCGGACCCGGCCGGTCCGTCGCCGTCCGTCGCCGACCTCGTCGAACTGCTGGGGCGGCGCCACGGTGAGCGGCTCACCCGGGTCCTCACGGCCTGCTCGTTCCTGCTCGACGAGGTGGCCGGCGACCCGCGGCGCGGCTTGCACGACGGCGCGCAGGTGGACGTGCTGCCCCCGTTCGCGGGCGGCTGACCGGCGTCCGATTCGCCCGACCTGGCACACTCGGGCCCATG
>CAYYCE010000629.1:0-1242 GCA_964469635.1 uncultured Kineosporiaceae bacterium | reverse complement strand
TCAGGTGGACGTGTTCACCGGCGAGCCGTACCTGGGCAACCCCGTGGCCGTCGTCCTGGACGGCGAGGGGCTGGGCACCGAGCAGATGCAGGCGTTCGCGCGCTGGACCAACCTGTCCGAGACGGCTTTCGTGCTGCCGCCGACACACGGCGGGGCCGACTACCGGGTCCGCATCTTCACCTCCTCGGGCGAGCTCCCCTTCGCCGGGCACCCGACGCTCGGCACCTGTCACGCCTGGTTGGCCACCGGCGCCGGCCGGCCCGCCGCGGGCCGGGTGGTGCAGGAGTGCGGGGCCGGGCTGGTGACCATCCGCAGCACCCCCGACGGCCTGGCGTTCGCCGCGCCGCCGCTGGTCCGCTCCGGGCCGGTCGCCGCGGCCGACCTCACCACGGTGGCCCGGGAACTGGGCATCAGGAAGTCCGACGTCCTCGACGCCCGGTGGGCCGACAACGGTCCCGGCTGGGTGGCGGTGCGGCTGGCGGACGCCGACGCCGTCCTGGCCCTGGCGCCCCGAGCCGTGACCCGGGCCATCGGCGTGGTCGGCTTCCACCCGGACGGCCACCAGACCCGCTACGAGGTGCGTGCCTTCGTGCCCAAGAACGGCACCACGGACGAGGACCCGGTGACGGGCAGTCTGAACGCGTCGCTGGCGCAGTGGCTGATCGGCGCCGGCGCGGCGACACCGCCCTACGTCGCCTCCCAGGGGACGGCGCTGGGACGGCGGGGGCGGGTCGCGATCGAGCAGGACGGCGAGGGCGCCATCTGGGTCGGCGGCGGCACCGTCACCTGCATCAGCGGATCGGTCGAGCTGTGACCGCCGTCCACGCCACCCCCACGGGGACTACGGGCAGGCGACCCACTCGTCGGTGCCGTCGGCGAACCGCTGCCGCTTCCAGATCGGCAGGCGGTGCTTGATCTCGTCGACGATCTGGGCGCACGCGGCGAACGCCTCGTGGCGGTGCGCGGCCGAGACCGCCACCACGATCGCGCTCTCGCCCACCGCGAGCTCGCCGACGCGATGGGTCACCGCGACGGCCTCGGCCTCCGTGCGGGCCACGACCTCCACCGTGACCTCGGCGATCACGGCGGCCGCCGTCGGGTGCCCCTGATACTCGATGCCGACGACGGGCCGGCCGCCGTCGTGGTCGCGGACCTCGCCCGAGAACGTCACCACGGCGCCGGCGCGGGGGTCGGCCACCGCCGCCTCGTGGGCACGCACGTCCAGCGGCTGCTCGCTGACGG
>CAYYCE010000628.1:0-2306 GCA_964469635.1 uncultured Kineosporiaceae bacterium | reverse complement strand
CGAAGGGCAAGATGATCAACCAGATCCAGGAGGACACCGGCGCCGACATCTCGATCGAGGACGACGGCACGGTCTACATCGGCGCCACCGACGGTCCCTCGGCCGAGGCGGCCCGAGCCGCGGTCAACGCGATCGCCAACCCGACCATGCCCGAGGTGGGCGAGCGCTACATGGGCACCGTGGTCAAGACCACGACCTTCGGCGCCTTCATCTCCCTGGTGCCCGGCAAGGACGGCCTGCTGCACATCTCGCAGATCCGCAAGATGGTCGGCGGCCAGCGGATCGAGAACGTCGAGGACGTGCTCGGGGTCGGCCAGAAGGTCCAGGTGCAGATCGCCGAGATCGACCCGCGCGGCAAGCTCTCCCTGGTCCCGGTGCTCGCCGAGGACGCCGCGGGTGAGGGTACGGACGACGGCGCGCAGAAGGGTGAGCCCGCCGAGGCGAACGCCTGACGTGTCGGCGATCCCGCTGCCGCTGGTCCTCGAGACCGGCCGCGAGCAGGTGCTCACCGGGCAGGGCGACGGGGCGATCCGCCGCAGCGTCCTGCCCGGTGGTGTCCGGGTGTTCAGCGAGGCGATGCCGAATCTGGCCTCCGCCACGGTCGGCTGCTGGCTCGCGGTCGGCTCCCGTGACGAGGCGGAGGGCCGTCACGGCTCCACCCACTTCCTGGAACACCTGCTGTTCAAGGGCACCGCGCGGCGCTCGGCCATGGACATCGCGGCCGCCCTGGACGGCGTCGGGGGCGAGGCGAACGCCGTCACCGGCAAGGAGCACACCTGCTACTACGCCCGGGTCCGCGACGTGGATCTGGGCCTGGCCGTCGACGTCCTGCTCGACATGGTGACCTCCGCGCGTCTGGACGGCCCCGACGTCGAGAGCGAGCGTGGGGTGATCCTCGAGGAGCTCGCCATGAACGACGACGACCCGAGCGACGTCGTCCACGAGCGGTTCGTCGGGCAGGTCATGGGGCCCCACCCCCTGGGACGGCCCATCGGTGGCACGCCGGTGACCATCGCCGCGGTGGGTCGGGACGACATCGCCGATCACTACGGCGAGCACTACGACGCCCCCGGGCTGGTGATCACCGCCGCGGGCGGGATCGACCACGACGCGCTGTGTGACCAGGTCTCGCGCGGACTGGTCCGTTCGGGCTGGTCACTGGACGCCGAGGTGCCCCGGCCGCGGCGGCGCTCGGAGTCCGCCACGGGGACGGGGGACGGCGGGACGGTGGCCGGCGCCGGCGGCACCCTGCTCGTGCCCCGCCCGATCGAGCAGGCCAACGTCGTGGTCGGCACGTTCGGGCTGACCGCCACCGACACCCGGCGGCACGTCATGGCGGTGCTCAACGCCGTACTCGGCGGGGGCATGAGCAGCCGGCTGTTCCAGGAGATCCGGGAGCGGCGGGGGCTGGCCTACTCGGTCTACTCCTTCGCCACCGGCTACGCCGACGCCGGCTACTTCGGGCTCTATGCCGGGTGCACGCCGAGCAAGGTCGACGAGGTGATCGCACTGTTGGCCGAGGCCATGGACACCCTGGCCGCCGACGGCATCACCGCCGAGGAGCTGGAGCGGGCGCAGGGCCAGATCAGCGGATCGCTGGTCCTGGGTCTGGAGGACACCGGCTCGCGGATGTCCCGCCTGGGCAAGGCGGAACTGGTGCACGGGGAGTTCCTCACCCAGGAGGAGTCGCTGCGTCGGGTGCGGGCGGTGAGTGTGGAGGACGTGGTGGCCCTGGCGGCCGAGCTGGCCGGGCGGCCGCGATCGCTGACGGTGGTCGGACCGTTCGAGGACGACCGCAGGTTCGCCGGAATCGAAGGAGTCTGACGCTCATGCGCGTGGCCGTGATCGGATCCCGGGGACGGATGGGGCGGGCGGTGTGTGCGGCGGTCGACGGCGCGCCCGACCTGGAACTGGCGGCGCAGATCGACGTCGGCGACGACAGCGACGGCCTCGATGCCCTGGCCGGTTGCGACGTCGCCGTGGTGTTCTCGGTTCCGCACGTCGTCCTCGACCACACCCTGGCCTGTGTGCGCGCCGGGGTCCACGCCGTGGTCGGGACCACCGGCTGGGACGAGGACGGGCTCGACGCCGTCCGCGGTGCGCTCGTGGAGACCGACGACCTCGGGGTCCTGGTGGCGCCGAACTTCGCCCTGGGCGCGGTGCTGCTGATGCGGTTCGCCGCGTTGGCCGCGCCCCACTACGAGTCGGTCGAGGTCATCGAGCTGCACCACCCGGACAAGGTGGACGCCCCCTCCGGCACGGCCCGGTACACCGCCGAGCAGATCGCCGCCGCCCGGGAGCGGGCC
>CAYYCE010000627.1:0-2307 GCA_964469635.1 uncultured Kineosporiaceae bacterium | reverse complement strand
GCCACCTGCGACGTCCCCCGCCGCAGCGACGGCTGGACCACCCTGGGCGACGACCTCGTCGAGACCTACCTGGACGCCGCGGTGAGCGTGGTGGCCCCGGGCGGTCCCCGCGAGCTGTCGGTCGTGCTCACCCCGCTGCACGGCGTCGGCGGCGAGATCGTCGCCCGGGCACTGCGGCGGGCCGGCTTCGCCGCGCCCTATGTGATCCCGCAGCAGGCCTCGCCCGACCCCGACTTCCCCACCGTCGCCTTCCCCAATCCCGAGGAGCCCGGCGCGATCGACCTGGCGCTGGCCGCGGCCGCCGAGCGGGGCGCCGACCTGGTGATCGCCAACGACCCGGACGCCGACCGGTGCGCGGTGGCCGTGTTCGACCCCGGCGAGGACCGGTGGCGGATGCTGCGCGGCGACGAACTCGGATCCCTGCTGGGCGCCCACCTGGTCGCGCGCGGCGTGCCCGAACGGGCCGACGGTGCGGCGCCGGTGCTCGCCAACTCGATCGTCTCGAGCACCATGCTCGGCAGGATCGCCGGCAGGAGTGGGCTGGGCCACGTCGAGACGCTCACCGGGTTCAAGTGGATCGCCCGCGTCCGGGGCCTGGTCTTCGGCTACGAGGAGGCGCTCGGCTACTGCGTCGCCCCCCACGTGGTCCGGGACAAGGACGGCGTCACCGCCGCCCTGCTGGTGGCCGAGCTCGCCGCTGCGCGCAGGGCCGTCGGCCGATCCCTGCTGGACGACCTTGACGCCCTGGCCGTGCGCCACGGCGTCCACGCCACCGACCAGCTGGCGGTGCGGGTGGACGAACCGTCCCAGATCGCGAGCATGATGGCCCGGCTGCGGGCCCGGCCGCCGGCCGAGCTGGGCGGGCAGCGCGTGGTCGCGGCGCAGGATCTGCTCGAGCCGGCCGAGGACGATGCCGCCGGGCTGCCGGCGACGGACGCCCTGCGCTACCGCACGGACGGCGGCATCCGCGTCGTCGTCCGCCCCAGCGGGACCGAACCCAAGCTGAAGTGCTACCTCGAGGCCGTCGTCCCGGTCAGCTACGGGGTGGTCGGGCTGGCGAACTCCCGGTCCCTGGCCGCCCGTCGGCTGGCCGCCACCCGCGCCGACCTGGAGGGATTGCTGGGATTGTCGGAGTCGACCCCTCCGTGACCCTGTCCTGAGGCACACGGCCAACTCGAGACAGAGTCCAACTCACGACGAGTTCGCCGGGGAGCCCTGCCAAGGAACGGTGCCCAGCGGCGACATGAGCACAACGTCACGCCGCACCCGTCTGGCGCGGGCACGACGTCACGCCGCACCCGTCTGGCGGGCACGACGTCACGCCGCGCCCGTCTGGCGCGGGCACGACGTCACGCCGCGCCCACGCGGGGAGGGAATCGCCGCCTTACACTCGCCGGGTGACCCGCGCCGTCCCTCAGACCAGCCGAACCGCCGGAACCCACCTCGTCCTGGATCGGGCGCGCGACATCGTGGCGGCCCGCACCCTGGACGACGCGGCGCTGCGGCGTTGGTTGCACGGCCTGCCCGGCGTCGACGAGGTCGGCGCGGAGGCCCGCGCGGCAGCGTTGTCCACCCGCTCGATCAAGACCTCCGCCAAACAGTGGGCCCTCGACCTGGCGGTGTGCATGGTCGACCTGACCACGCTGGAGGGCGCCGACACCCCGGGAACGGTACGCACGCTGTGCGCCAAGGGCCGATTCCCCGACCCCGACGACCCCGCCTGCCCACCGGTGGCGGCGATCTGCGTCTACAACGACATGGTCGAGGTGGCCCGCGCGGCGCTCACCGGCTCCGGGATCAAGGTGGCCGCGGTGGCCACGGCCTTCCCGAGCGGGCGGGCGTCGCTACCGGTCAAGCTGGCGGACTCCCGCGACGCCGTGATCGCCGGCGCCGACGAGGTCGACATGGTCATCGACCGCGGCGCGTTCCTGTCCGGACGCTACGGCGAGGTGTTCTCGCAGATCGTCGCGGTGCGTGGGGTCTGTCAGGAGGGCGTCGCGGCCTTCGGGAGACCGGCCCATCTCAAGGTCATCCTCGAGACCGGTGAGCTGGCGACCTACGACAACGTCCGGCGGGCCTCCTGGCTGGCGATGCTGGCGGGGGCCGACTTCATCAAGACCTCGACCGGCAAGGTCTCCCCCGCGGCCACCATGCCCGTGACGCTCGTCATGCTCGAGGCGATCCGCGACCACTTCCTCGCGACGGGCATCCGCATCGGGATGAAGCCCGCCGGCGGGATCCGCACGGCCAAGCAGGCCCTGCACTACCTCGTGATGGTCAAGGAGACGCTGGGGGACGACTGGCTGA
>CAYYCE010000626.1:0-2311 GCA_964469635.1 uncultured Kineosporiaceae bacterium | reverse complement strand
GGCACATTCCGAGACCACCGACGGGCCAGGACACGACGGACACGAGCTCGGCATAGGACGCAGCCGGCCAGCCATGGAGGCTTCCCCGCTCCCCGTACGACAGCGCGAGGTCCGCACACAGGGTGTTGACCAGCCCGAACGCGGCGAGCAGCCAGCCGATCGGGTGGCGCGGATAGCTCCACACGATGATGGCTGCGGCGATGGCCTGCACGATCCCGTACACCGCGTACAGGATCGGCTGGGCGAGCGGCGCAACGCCCGCGGCGAGCGAGACCGCCAGCACCTCCGTCGCGACCGTGGCGGTGACGATCGCGGCGACCAGCCAGCGGGCCGTCGCGCGTGACATGTCCCGATGATCGCACCGCGCGGCGCTTCACGGTATGCGGTCAACCCCCGGTCACGGCTACGTGCCAGCACGTAGCCGGGTGGCGTGCGTCTCCCGATGCGACGGCGCCACCCGCACTCCTAGCGTTTAGCCGTCCCTCGAGCCGACCTCACGACGGAGCCAGACCATGACCCAGACCACCGCAGCCCTACCGGCCACGACCGCGTCCCGCGCAGCCCGCATCGCCTTCTGGGTGATCGTCGCTCTCACGGTCTTCCTGGGAGTGGTCCACTTGGCCGGCATCTTCTTCATCGCCGATGGGGCCGACGAACGCCTGTTGTTCACCTGCTACGCGGCGCTCAACGCGCTGAGCCTGGTCGTGCTCCTGGGTCCGTTCCGGGGCGGTCAACCCTGGGCGTGGACGGCCAGCTGGATCCAGGTCGTGCCCAACGCCCTGGTGATGCCGATCCTCGGCGACGAGGGCCCCGGCCTGCAGTACGTCGCCTTCTCCGTCCTGATGGCGGCGTGCCTGCTCCTCGCTCGGCCCATCGCACGGTCATGAAGCCTTACCTGGTCGCCGGAGCCATCTGCGGACTGGCGTGGGCAGCCGGGCTACGTGGCTTCATGGCGCAGGTGGCCCTCCGCGACGGATCGACGGTGACCTGGCTGGGGACGTTCGGCTGGGTGCTGGCCCCCGGCCTTGTCGCGGGGGCGCTCCTGGGCTGGGCGATGTGCCTCCGGCGCAAGGGCGGGCCGCCGATGGCGCGCTGGCTGGTGCTGTCACCGCTCCTGTTCGGCGCGGTGCTCCTCCCGCCGATCGTGACGTTGGACTTCGACGGGTTCCTCGCCGGCGGCATCGGCGCCGGAGCCGTCGCCATCCCTGCATTTGCGATCTGCGGGGGGTATGCGATTGCCGGTCGGCGCACCTGGCTGCGGGTGCTCGCCGGTCTTCCTCCGTTGTCCGCGGTCCCGGTCTGGGCATTCACGGCCAGTGGTATCGGTGGTCCCGAACTTGCGCTGAGTACGATCCGGGGACTGTGGGTCGCCGTGTACTTCTGGAGCTTCCTTGCGGTGCTCTCGCTCGCCTGCGCCATCCCGTTCGGCATCCCAGGCCCGAACGATGCGGCACAGTTGCGCCACCGCACAGGGGTCCATCTCTCACTGTCGGCACGCGGCGGGTAACCACTTCCGCGGAGGATTCCGCCCAAGCATCGACCCGGCCCAAGGGCGTGGCCGTCGTCACCTTGCGCGTGGCCGGCCTGAACGCCCTGCTCAACGGTGCTGGTGGTCGGGGTGCGCTGCTGCTGCTGCCGCGTCCGGTAGGAGCCATTGTCACGGCCGTCGGCATCGTCGTGTACGCGCCCCTCTGATGGGGCTTCAACCTGCCACTGGCATGGGTCAACGCGCCCACCACCGGGATCCTGCTCGCACTCGCCTGGGTCGTGGCCCACCTGGTCCCGGGGCGAAGCGGGCCACCGGTGTCCAGCACGCGAGGGGCCACGAACGGTGGCTCAGGACGTGTCAAGAGGCGACAGAGCCGACCCCGCCTGGGGCAGCGCCGCCGAGGAACCGGATCAGGCCCTTCGTCCGGTTGGCGCCGACTAGCGGCGATGTACGGCCCATCGGTGCCAGGTCGTTGTGAGTCCGGTGCAGAGTCCCCGGTGGTATTGGCCGGACTAGGTTGTCGTGATGCCGGTCGCACCAGTCTTCGACTTCACCGCGTTCTTCGCGGCGATGGAAGCCGAGCGGCACGACCGTCGACCGGGTGACGTTGCTGAGCGCCTGTGGACCGACGCGACCTGCGCTACCGTCCTGCGGTGGTCGTCCAAGGCAGGGCACGCGCGTGGATATCCGAGGTGGGCGAGTTGGCGGAGGGCCTCACGGGGGTGCGCGTGACCCAGTCGACTGGGCCCGCCCATTGGCGCTATCACGGAAGGCTGGTCGCTCGCCAACTCGATGACTCCCACGTGGTGATACGGGCGGACT
>CAYYCE010000625.1:0-2312 GCA_964469635.1 uncultured Kineosporiaceae bacterium | reverse complement strand
GCGCATCTGACGGTGGCCCGGATCGCCGAGGCCCTCGCGGTGTCCTGGGGACACCGCGAACGACGCCGTCCTGGCCGAAGGACAGCGGGTCCTGATCGCCGACCCGCACCGGTTCGACGGGGTGCAGGTCATTGGCGTCGACGAACACGTATGGCGGCACACCCGCCGCGGCGACAAGTACGTCACCGTGATCATCGACCTGACCCCGATCCGGGACGGCACCGGCCCGGCCCGGCTGCTGGACATGGTCGAGGGCCGCTCGAAACAGGCGTTCAAGACCTGGCTCGCCGAACGAGACCAGGCATGGCGTGAAGCTGTGGAGGTGGTGGCGATGGACGGGTTCACCGGGTTCAAGACCGCCACCACCGAGGACCTGCCCGAGGCGACCGCGGTCATGGATCCGTTCCATGTCGTGCACCTCGCCGGGGACGCCCTGGACCGGTGCCGGCGCCGCGTTCAGCAGAAGATCCATGGGCACCGTGGCCGCAAGGGCGATCCGCTGTACGGCGCCCGCCGTACCTTGCACACCGGCGCCGACCTGCTCACCGACAAGCAGAAACAGCGCCTGGAGAAGGTGTTCGCGGACGAGCGGCACGTCGAGGTCGAAGCGACCTGGGGGATCTACCAGCGGATGATCGCCGCCTACCGCGACCCCAACCACGCCAACGGCCGTGCGCTGATGATGCAGCTGATCGCCTCGGTCAGCGACCACGCTGTGTTGAGCACCCGTAGCGTCCGTTCGCGCCGCGTTCAGGTTCGGGTGGGGCCGTCGACCTAGCGGGGCTCGCCGGGGTAGGTGCCGAAGGACCAGCGGTTGCCCTCGGGGTCGCGGATGCTGAAGTCGCGGGAGCCGTAGTCGGTGTCGTGGAGGTCGTCGAGGATCTCGGCGCCGGCCTCGCGCACCCGCGCGTAGAGCGCGTCCGGGTCGATGACGACGACGTAGGCGCCGAATGTGCCCGGTTGCAGCGGCCAACGGTCGCCGTCGCTCGCACGGGCCGAACCGAGCATGACGCCACCACCGAGCGGCCAGGACAGCTCGGCGTGGTGTACCTGGTCGCCGTCGGCGTGGACGACGGTCTTCTCGAAGCCGACCACGTCGACAAGGAATCGGATCAGGGCAGGGGCGTCCTTCGCGCGCAGCGTCGGCCAGACCTGGGGAGGTGGTGTGCTTGTCATGGCGACGATCGTGCACCCGATTCTCTGCCATGGTCTTGGACGTTTCTGACCTCGGCCTGCATCCACGCGCCCGGGCTGAGTCCAGCGAAGGCGATGAAGTCACGCGCCAGGTGGGACTGGTCGGCGTAGCCGCACCGGGCGGCGACCTCGGCGCCGGCGCGCCCGGGGAGCAGGCGGCGCGCCCGGTCGAAGCGGATCACCCGGGCCGCGACCTTGGGCGTCAGGCCGATCTCGCGACGGAACTGCACCCCCAGGTGACGCTCGCTCCACCCGACCTCTCGCGCGATCGCGTCGATCCGTGCGGTACCGCCGGAGTGCACGAGGAGCTGCCAGGCGCGTTCCACCTCCGCGGGGGGCCGATCGTCCACCAGTACGGCACCGAGCAGCTCATCCAGAACAGCGAACCGTTCGCTCCACCCGCGCGACTCGCCCAACCGGATGGAGACCCGGTCCGCCACCCGACCCAGCACATCCACGGCGTGCACATCGATCCCGGCGAGTTCACCGGCCGGCACCCCCAACAGAGCGCGCGCGGCGAGCGGGCTGACCTGTACCTGCACACCGGACTGGGCGCCCTGGTGCCGGATCAGCGCCGGCCGCGCATGCAGTCCGCCGATCAGCGCCTCGTACTCATCGGGCGGCTGCCGTGGGTCGACATGCTGGGCGATCGACAGCGGCTCGTGCAGAGTGAAGATCAAGGTCAGCCACGGTGAGGGCAGCCCCCGGTGCACCGCCGGCGCGAGACCACGCTGGTGGTAGCCGTGGTGTTCGGCCACCGCGGCGCGCAACGGCCCACGTGGACGGGCGGCGACCGCCTCATCGATCGGCACCACCCCAGCATCACCCGACCCGGCCCACCCGGCCACCGCGGGACCGGGCGGGAGGCCGGCTCCGTCAGCCTGCGCATCGCCGCCCCGCCGCCCCACCTGGTTGTTGATCACCCTCGACACACCACCATGCCGCTGTCCCCGCGGGACGCGTGACCGTGCCGCCGATCGCGCTGGCGCGCGACCATGCCGCCGAGCGTCCGGGACGAGTGGCCGTGCCGTTTCCTTCGCGCGTGGGACGTTGGGCGCTGGTGCTGCGTGCGCGGGCTGGCCAGCCTGGTGGCGGTGGGCGAGCGGGACCGGCGACGG
>CAYYCE010000624.1:0-2324 GCA_964469635.1 uncultured Kineosporiaceae bacterium | reverse complement strand
GGCAGCGGCGGGCCCATCCGATCCAGACCTGGAGCGCCTCGGCGGCCTCGTCGGGATCGAGCTGGAACACCAACCGCAGGCCTTCCTTGAGCAGGTAGGCCCGGTGCAGGCGGGGGTCGGTCTTGGCGACCCAGGCGAGCTTGGCCTGCTGGCGTTCGGTGAGGTTCTCGGGGTTCTTCCACAACGCGTACCGGGCATGCTTCAACGCTTTCGCGGTGCCGGTGGCCCGGCCGGCTCGACGCTGGTGCACGGCGCCGCGGGCGGTGTTCCACGCGGCCCGCCGGACCTCGTCCAACGCGTCGGTAGCCCACCGCACGACATGGAACGGGTCGGCGCACCTGACGGCGTTGACACAGTGTTCGGCGACCACGGCAGTGATCCAGTCCGCGCCGTCGGCCGACACATGGGTGATCTGCGCGCAGCGCTCGGCGCCGAGGGCCTCGAAGAACCCGGACAGGGTGGCCTTGTCCCGCCCGGGTGCGGCCCACACCAGGGCGCCGCTGTCATGGTCGACCACCACGGTCAGGTAGCGGTGGCCGCGCTTGTAGGAGATCTCGTCGATGCCGATCCGGGCCAGGCCGGCGAACCGGTCGTGGGTGGCCTCGACGTCGGCCCAGACCCGGGTGATGATCGCGCCGACGGTGCGCCACGCGATCCGCATCAGCTCGGTGACCGCGGTCTTGGAGCACTGCGTGACCAGCCACGCCACCTGGGCGTCGAACACCCTGGTGTGTCCGGCGCCGTGCCGGGCCCACGGCACCGCTGCCACCGTCGGACCGTGCTCGCGGCAGCTCACCCGAGGCGCGTCCGCCTCCAGCCACACCCGGACCGTGCCCAGGTCGAGCGCCCGCCACCGCCGCCGACCCTCGCCCCGGTCATAGGCCGGCGCACGACGCCCACACCGACCGCACCGCCCGCGCGCCCTGGCCCGCGGCCGGACATGCACGACCAGGACCTGCTCGCCCTCGTCGTCACCCTCGTCGTACTCCACGTCCTCGACCACGGCCTTCTCGACCGCCAGCAGAGCACGCCATAGGGTGGCGTTCCGCACGCCGTTCTCCGTTCTGCAGTTCCGGTGCCTTCGACAGCCCAGAACCTAGACAGGAGAACGGCGTGCCCTGCTTCAGACGCGCTCAACCCACCCACGGATGCGTCAGGAGAGCCGAAAATCGGCGCTAAGGGCAATATCCGGACATGCCGCGGTGCGTGCGGGACGCACGATCATGCCGCGGTGCGTGCGGGACGCACGATCATGCCGCCGACCGCGCGGCAATACGCTCGTGCCGCGACGGGTGCAGGCGGGCGCTGTCACGCGGGTTGCTCTCTGTGATGGAGATACGGCCAGAGGCCCCGGGAGATGTTCTGAAGCTCGCGGACATTGGTACGGGCGCCAGTGACGAGGGGCGGCGACCCGCCCTTGCTGTGCCGCCGCTACCGGCCACACGGTCGCAGGGACGGACTCAGCCGCGCCGGGACTAGGGCTGGGGCCATGCCTCCGCAATCCTCATCCACCGCTGGGACGACGGCCTGTCGAGGCCGAATGGCTCATGCTCCGTCAGATGACCCGGATGCCATAGCGCTCGCCGACCAGTTCTTGAGTCGCGGCGTCTGAAGCCTGGTTGATCTCGTCGAAGTAGTCCTCGATGCCCCCGGGCACGGCGATCACGAGCACCGTAGCGGTGCCACTGGCGGCCCTGAAAGTGTGTGGGATTCCCCGGGGCAGGAACGAGAAGCTGTGCTGGGCAGCCTCCAAAACGTCATCGCCGCACTCCACGACCAAGAGCCCAGACACAACGAAGATGCACTCGTCCTCGTTGGCGTGGACATGTCGAGGCGGACCACCATTGATCTGGGATTGCACGACTGTCAGGGCCCCGGACGTACTCAGCGCCGATGCCTTGAGGTCGCTGCGCCCCAGCACGAGCCCCTCTCCCGCGGGCAGAACATACCCTCGGAGCGTCTGATCAGCCATTCGCCGCCCTTCCCCTCGTTTGCCGCAACGGTAGGCGCTCATCCGCGGGCACGCCGGACATCCCCCCGAGCGATCGCCCGACCATGCCGCTCTGAGGGCGACTAGGATCGCCCGACCATGCCGCGGTGCGTGCGGGACGCACGATAATGCCGCTGGCCGTGCGGGCACGTGCGATGCCGTGAGTGGCGGGGTGATCGTTGCGTCCCAGCAGTTCGTCTCCGAGAATCCGGAACCCGACCTGCCGTAGGCTCCCGACCTGCCCGTGGGACGGTCGCGTCCAGCAGACGGTGTAAATGAGACGGGCGTAGGTTCCGCTTCGAGACCGCTCAAAGTCGTCGAAGAAGGGACCTAC
>CAYYCE010000623.1:0-2326 GCA_964469635.1 uncultured Kineosporiaceae bacterium | reverse complement strand
TCTACTTCACGTTGATCATCTTCTTCACCTACTTCTACGTCGCCATCACGTTCAACCCGGACGAGGTGGCGGAGAACATGAAGAAGTACGGTGGCTTCATCCCCGGCATCCGGGCGGGCCGTCCCACCGCCGAATACCTCGAGTACGTCTTGAGCAGGATCACCTTGCCCGGTTCCCTCTACCTGGCCATCATTGCCCTGATCCCCCTGATCGCGCTGGCACTGATCAACGCCAACCTGTCCAGCTTCCCCTTCGGTGGGACGTCGATCCTGATCGTGGTCGGCGTTGGGCTGGAGACGGTCAAGCAGATCGAGTCCCAGCTTCAACAGCGACACTACGAAGGGTTCCTGCGATGAGACTGGTGCTGCTGGGCCCCCCGGGCGCGGGCAAGGGCACCCAGGCGGTTCGGCTGGCCGAACGCCTCGGGGTGCCGGCCATTTCGACCGGGGACATCTTCCGGTCCAACATCGCGGGCGGCACGGAGCTGGGCAAGCTGGCTCAGAGCTACACATCCTCCGGCCGACTGGTGCCGGACGAGGTCACCAACGACATGGTCAGGGACCGCTTGGCGGCCGCCGACGTCGCGCCCGGGTTCCTGCTCGACGGCTATCCCCGCAACGCGGCGCAGGTCGAGGCGCTGGACACCATGCTGAAACAGTCCGACCAGGCGCTGGACGCCGTCGTGCTGATCACCGCCGACACCGAGGCACTCATCGAGCGGCTGCTCAAGCGGGCCGAGATCGAGGGCCGCGAGGACGACACCGAGGACGTCGTCCGGCACCGCCAGGACGTGTACGCCGCCGAGACCGCGCCGCTGATCGACATCTTCGCCGAGCGGGGGATGCTGGTCGAGGTCGACGGCATGGGGGAGATCGACGTGGTCACCGACCGGTTGTTCGCCGCCCTCGAGAGCCGTTGAGCACCACTGCGTCGTGATGTTCGGTAGGGACCGCATTCAGTACAAGTCGCTCGACCAGATCCGGCTGATGCGCCGTGCTGGGCTCCTGGTGGCCGACGCCCTGGACGCGGTGCGGGCGCAACTGCGGCCCGGGGTCACCACCAAGGACCTGGACGCCGTCGCCGAGGACGTGATCCGCTCGGCCGGCGGCACGCCGTCCTTCTTCGGCTACCACGGGTACCCGGCCACGCTGTGCGTCTCGGTGAACGACGAGGTGGTGCACGGCATCCCGGGTGGCCGCGTGCTCGAGGCGGGGGACCTGGTGTCGGTGGACTGCGGCGCCATCGTCGCGGGCTGGCACGGGGATTCGGCGTTCAGCACGCTGGTGGCCGACCCCTCCGGCGCCGCACCCGATCCGGTCGACGAGGCTCTGGTGCGGACCACCGAGCGGGCGATGTGGCACGGCATCGCGGCGATGACGGTGGGGGAGCGCCTGAACGCCATCGGCGCGGCCGTCGAGGACCATGTGGCGGACCGGTACGGCCTGGTCGAGGAGTACGGCGGCCACGGCATCGGAACCGCCATGCACCAGGACCCCCACGTGCTCAACTACCGCACCCGGGACCGGGGGCCGAGGCTGCGGGCCGGGATCTGCCTGGCCATCGAGCCGATGCTGACCGTGGGCGATCCGGCCACCCGAGTCCTGGAGGACGACTGGACCGTGGTCACCCTCGACGGAGGCCGAGCGGCTCACTGGGAGCATTCGGTGGCCCTGCACGAGGGGGGGCTGTGGGTCCTCACCGCCCGGGACGGCGGCGAGGCGGGTCTGGCCTCGGTGGCCGCTCCCGGCGCTCCCTGCCGGTTCGCCCCGCTCGCCGACTGACCCATGGGGAAACTGACTCACGGGGCTGTGGCCGATTTCTCTGAGACGGGCGTCGTGACGTAGACTCACCTGCTGGCTCACGTGCACCTTCATCCCTCCAGGCGGCCCCGCGGCTGGTCTGGCCGCAGGAGGGTTCCGTCACCGCGTGAGGCGAGGAAACCGACACAGAGATTGCGGAGGACATGCCGAAGAAGGACGGCGTCATCGAGATCGAGGGCACCGTGGTCGAAGCCCTGCCCAACGCCATGTTCCGGGTGGAGCTGGGCAACGGCCACAAGGTTCTCGCACACATCTCGGGCAAGATGCGCCAGCACTACATCCGGATTCTGCCCGAGGACCGTGTCGTGGTGGAGCTCAGCCCCTACGACCTGTCCCGCGGCCGCATCGTCTACCGCTACAAGTAACCGCCCCCACGAGAAGACCACGGTGACTACCGCGCCATGAAGGTCAAGCCGAGCGTCAAGAAGATCTGCGACAAGTGCAAGGTGATCCGCCGTCACGGGCGGGTCATGGTGATCTGCGACAACGCCCGCCACAAGCAGCGG
>CAYYCE010000622.1:0-2338 GCA_964469635.1 uncultured Kineosporiaceae bacterium | reverse complement strand
TGCTCGCGTGCGGGGCCTGGCGGGACCGACCACTCCCCGTCGAGGGGGCCGACGCTGCCGCCCGCCCGGCGATGCGCACCCGTTCGGTGATGCGCAGCAGCGCGCTGATGACGGCCGGCACCCTGGTCTCGAGAATCCTCGGCCTGGTACGGGCGATCGCGCTGTCGGCCGCGATCGGAGGCATGGTCTCCGGCGACGCCTTCTTCACCGCCAACACGCTGCCCAACAACATCTTCATCCTCATCGGCGGCGGCGCCCTCAACGCGATCCTGGTGCCGCAGATCGTGCGGGCGGCCAAGCAGACCGAGGACGGCGGCACCGAGTACATCGACCGACTGCTCACCCTGGCGACGGTGATCCTCGGCGGGGCCACCCTGCTGGCGATCGCCGCCGCTCCCCTGCTGGTCAAGCTGTACAGCAGGGGATGGGACGACGCCACCGTGACGCTGGCGACCGCGTTCGCCGTGTGGTGCCTGCCGCAGATCTTCTTCTACGGTCTGTACACGCTCTACGGCCAGGTGCTGAACGCCCGGGAGAGCTTCGGCCCCTACATGTGGGCCCCGGTGGTCAACAACATCGTTGCCATCGCCGGCACCCTGGTATTCATCGTCCTGGCCGGGGGCGGCGACCGGCCACCTCAGGCGTGGTCCTCGCGCGACATCGCCGTCCTGGCCGGCACGGCCACCCTCGGAGTGATCGCCCAGGCCCTGGTGCTGATACCGGTGATGGGCCGCCACGGCTACCGGTGGCGTCCCCGCTGGGGCTGGCGCGGCATCGGGCTGCGCACCGCCGGCTCGGTGGCGGCCTGGACCTTCGCCGGGGTGCTGCTCGGTCAGCTCGGTTTCCTGGTGATCTCCCGGGTGGTCAACGCAGCTGGTCAGGAGGCGAGCGTCGCGGCCGGTCGGACGGTCTTCGACAACGCCTTCATGATCTTCATGCTGCCCCACTCGCTGATCGCCGTCTCCGTGGTGACCGCGATCTTCACCCAGGTCTCGGCCCGGGCCGCGGACGGCGACCTCGCGGCGGTGACCGAGCACCTGTCGCTCGCCGTCCGCACGGTCTCGATCGCGACCGTGTTCGCCACGGCCGCGCTGGTGGCCCTCGGCCCTCAGCTGACCGCCGCGATGTTCGTCGGCACCCCGCGCGCCACCACGGACCAGTACGCCCTGGTGGCCACGGCGATGATGCTGGGCATCGCCCCCTACAGCGCGCAGTACCTGTTCCAGCGCGTGAGCTTCGCCTTCGAGGATGCCCGGACGCCGTTCTGGATCGGCACCATCGGCACCGTGCTGTGGACGGCGGTCGCCCTGCTCGCGCCGTCCCTCCTCGCCCCGCGCTGGGTCGTCGTCGGCGTGGGACTGGCCATGGCGGTCACCAACACCCTGACGACGGTGCTGTGGATCCCGGTCCTGAGACGCCGGCTGGGCTCGATCGACGGCCGGCGGATCGTGGCGACCCATCTTCGGCTCCTGGTCGCCGGGGGCGGCGCGGCCGCCATCGGCGTCCTGGTCCGGGAGGGCACCGCGGTGTACCTGCCGGGGGGTCGGTTCGACGCCTATGTGTTGCTCGCCGCGGCCGGCGGCGTGATGACGCTGACCTACGTACTCCTGCTGCGGGTGCTGCGGGTCCGCGAACTCGACACCCTCGTGGAGCCGGTGCTCTCCCGCCTACGCCGACCGTTCTGATCCCGGCGGCGCTCGCGTCGTGATCATCTCCGTGAGCAGAAATACCCACCCGCCTGTCCCATGACCATCCCAACCGCGCATACCATGGGCCGCGGCCGTGTGTGCGGTCTTCGCGACAAAGCCGACGAAGACGGACAGTCGTGCCGGCTTCGGTCGACCCACAGACAGGGAGGTACCGCACTGGACGGGGTGGGGCACGGCAGCGTGCTTGCTGGGCGCTACCGGCTGGAGAATCAGCTCGAGGACGGCGCCGACGGATCGCTGTGGCGTGCCGTCGACGAGACCTTGGCGCGGCGCGTCACCCTCCGGGTGATCCGGCCCGACCACCCGTTCGCGGCCGACATCGTGGACGCCGCCCGCCGGGCCGCGCTGGTCGACGACCCGCGGCTGGCACGAGTCCTGGACGTCGGGAGCTCCGAGGGCTTGACCTACGTGGTCACCGAGTACGTCCAGGGCCGCCTGCTGCAGGAGCACCTGCGCGAGGGGCCGCTGCCCGGCGAGACGGTGCGCCGGGTCGTGGGCGAGGCGGCGCAGGCCCTGGACCGTGCCGGGGCGCGCGGGCTGCATCACCTGCGACTCACCCCGGCCAGCATCTGTGTGGTCCCGGACGGCTCGATCAAGCTGCTCGGCACCGCCATCGAGGCGGCCGCCGC
>CAYYCE010000621.1:0-2339 GCA_964469635.1 uncultured Kineosporiaceae bacterium | reverse complement strand
CGCCCGTAACGTCGCCCGGTCCTCGTCGCTGATCACTAACGCCTCAGTGCCCATGCCCCATTCTCGAGGATCACGGCATGTAAATCGGCTTGTATGACTTGTGGGGCCTCCTGGTTGCAGGTGGTGGTCGCTACGGTGGCCGTGGGAGAAGGCTCCGGGTTGTGCCGCTTTTCGGCTGAGCGTTCGGGCTCGTGAAAGAGATCGACAGGCTCGGAGTCGGCTCTCCCGGCTGAGGTTGGCCCGGTTCAGGGAATTGGTGGCCGTTCCAGGGCCCCGCTCCGCGGGATCCCCTGGGCGGGTGGGCACCGGATCACGCACAAGCATGGGAACGCCTGCCGTGGTGTTCATCTGTGGCGGCTGGGTGGCAGCGGTTCGGGAGCTCGCCTCATCGCGGACGAGCCGGTGAGGGAGATGCCGGGTCAGGACGCGAGGGTTCTCCCGCTGCTGTTGGCGAGCCCGATCCTCGTGGTCACTGGCCGGTGGTCGATGAGGACCGGGGTCACGATCCTTTGCGAACGGAGGAACCCTCGTGTCCATTCACAGTACCGATCCCTTGAGCGGCCTGTCCTCGGTGCGGGTCCAGGTCGGCATCGACGCCGCGGTGGTGGCCAACCATCACGTGTGCGTGCGGGAGACCTTGGCGGACGGGCGGGTGCGCCTGAGCCGGTTCACCGCCCCGCCGACCCTGGCGGGCCTGGACATACTCAGCGACCGGTTGAGCGCCTATCCAGGGGTGGTCGCCGTTGCGGAGCCGACGTCGATGACGTGGCTTGCGCTCTCGATCGCGCTGCGTCAGGGCGGCGGGGACCTGTCCCTTCTCGGTGCCCGGCACGCGGCCCGGCTGCGGGGGGCGATCATCGGCAAGGACAAGTCCGACGTCATCGACGCCGACGTGCTGGCCACCGCCGGAGAGGTCTTCACCCTGACCCCGCTGCGTCCGCTCTCCTCGCCGGAGCTGGCGCTGCGTCGGGCGGTGACTCGCCGCGGGAAGCTCGTCATCGACGGCAACCGTTCCCGTCGCCGGTTGATCTCGTTGGCGCGGTGGGCATTTCCCGATGTGTGGTCGGCGTTCGCCGGCTCCCAGCCGACCGCGGTCGCGGTCCTGACGCGCTGGCCCGACCTGCGCGCCCTGGGCAGCGCCCGCCGCTCCACCCTCACCGGGGTGGTCGCCGCGCACACCCGCGCGGTCCCGGATGTGCCTGCCCGGGTCGAGGCCATCCGCGCCGCCGCCAGGGCCTGGACGGACTTCTGGGACGGGCACCTGGACCTGGACGCCCTGGCCTGGGAGGTGGCCGAACACCTGCACGACATGACTGAGGCCGACCAGCGGATCGCCCGAGCCACCGCCCAGGCAACGCGTTACTGGGCCGACCTGTACGGCGACGACCCGCTCTTGCTGTCGGTGCCCGGGATGGGCCCGATGACCGCGCCCACCGTACGAGCCTTCCTCGGCGACGGCTGCGCATTCACCACCGCCAAAGCGGCCGCCTCCTACGTGGGGATGAACCCCTCCACCTGGTCCTCCGGGACCGTGGTCCAACCCTCGCGGGCGATCACCAAGGAAGGCCCCGCCGTGCTGCGCCTGGCGTTCTATCAAGCCGCCGGCGGCGCCCGCCGGGTCGACCCCCAGCTGGCCGCCTTCTATCGACACCTGATGGTCGACCGCGGCCACGGCCACACCAAGGCCACCGTCGCTATCGCGCGCAAGCTGATCGAACGCACCTGGACGGTGCTGCACCGCGGCCAGCCCTACCAGCTCCGCGACGTCGACGGCACCCCGCTGACCCGAGTCCGGGCCAAGGAGATCGCCCGAACCTACGCCGTCCCACCCGAGGTCAGGGCCCGAGCCCGAGCACGCAGCGCGGCCACGCACCGCTCCAAGCTCACCCGCTGACCTGACTCGAGGCGGCGACCGAGGAGGCACCGACACCGGGCCCCTCGTCCATCACCCCTGCCCGAAGAATCCACCCCACGACCTTGACAACCAGTTAGGGAATCTCTTCGACTTTGAGCGGGGCGGGGCCCGGGGTCATGCTGCGTCTCGTCGTGCTCGGGTGAGCGCGATGGTTGAGAGTATCCGGCGCTGGTAGTTCTCGAGGTTGCGGAAGCCGCAGGCGACGCGCTTGGTGTTCTTGATGATCCGGTTGAACCCTTCGGTGCGGGCGTTGGTGACCTCCATGGTGAGCGCGACGTGGATGGCCGGCCACCAGGTCTCGATGGTGGTGGCCAGCCGGGTGGTCTCGGGCATGTCCGCTCTCGCGGCGTCCCGATAGAACTCGTACAGGCGGCGCCGGATCCGGTGCGCCCCCGTAAGCGGGAGGTACCCCCAGTCGGTCTCG
>CAYYCE010000620.1:0-2341 GCA_964469635.1 uncultured Kineosporiaceae bacterium | reverse complement strand
GCGGTCCGCGGCACCGCCTGGGCCGGCTGGCAAGCCATCACCGAGTACCTCGACGAGTGAGCGGAATTCGCATCGGATGCAACATTCGACGCGAGGAGATCAATCCCGTAAGTCCCGCGCAAGGGCGGGTTGGCCTGGCTGTTCGCGTGAAGTGCCGGGCCGGGTCTTCGGGTGATCTTCGGCTGCGTTCGTGCTGGTCGTGACCTCGACGCCACTATGTTGCACTTCATGCAACAGGAGGTTGTGGGTGGGTTGCCGGGTTCGGCGGCGCCGACGTTGGCGGGCAATGTCGTGCCGCTGGATCCAGAGCCTGCGGTCTTCGAGGCGATGCTCGAGGGCTGGGAGCGTCAGCAGCGGTCTCGGGTCCTGCAGGAAGACACCATCTCCGGCCGGGTCGGGCTGGTGCGCCGGTTGTCGTCGTTCAGCGGCTTGTACCCGTGGCAGTGGTCCGCGGCGGAGGTCGAGGCGTTCTTCGACGGTCTGCGGTCGGGTCCGCGGCCGATCTCGGCGTCCACGGCGCGCAACTACCAGGTCGCGATCCGGTTGTTCTTGGGCTTCGTGACTGATGCCCGCTACGGCTGGGCCCAGCAGTGCCGGGATCGGTTCGGGCAGGTGCCGCAGCAGGTACTGGACGAGTGGAACTCGCGGGCTCACCTGTCCGACTTCGAGGGGTCGCCAGGCCGGCGGCCGTTGACGTACGACGAGGTGCAGACCCTGTTCGATGCTGCGGATGGCCGGGCGGAGGAGATCCGGGCCCGTGGCCGCAAGGGCGCGTTGGCGGCGCTGCGGGACGCGGCGGTGCTGAAGACGGTGTACGCGTTCGGGCTGCGTCGCCGGGAGGTGTGGGGTCTGGACCTGGCCGATCTGCGGCACAACCCGAAGGTGGCCGGGTTCGGGCGGTTCGGGGCGCTGTTCGTGCGCTGGGGCAAGGCCTCTCGCGGATCGCCGCCGAAGCGGCGGACGGTGCTGACGGTCCCGGAGATGGACTGGATCGTGCCGGTGCTGCAGCAGTGGGTTGATGAACTGCGTCCGCGGTTCAGTCCGGGGAGCCTGCATTCGTTGTGGGTGACCGAGCGGTGCGGCCGGCTGGGCCGGCGCAGCATCGATGAGGCGTTCATCACCGCGCGGACCGCGGCGAGGCTCGACCCGGGTCTGGACCTGCACTCTTTGCGTCACTCGTATGTCACGCACTTGATCGAGTTCGGCTACCCGGAGAAGTTCGTGCAGGACCAGTGCGGTCATCTGACGGCAAGCACGACGGCGATCTACAGCGGAGTGTCCGACGAGTACCGCAATCGGCTGCTTACTCGAGCTCTGCAGGCACAGCCTCCCGAGCTGTGGGGCGGGCCAGGTGGCCGTTCGCCGGGGGTGGAGGCCGGATGATCCGGAAGATGGGGATGGAGTGGCACCTGCGGCTGCGGATGGCCGAGCAGGGCATGTATGCCACCTCCGACCTGCAGCCGCTGCTGGCCGAACGAGGTGTGCATCTGTCCCGGGAGCAAGTGTTCCGGCTGGTTGCCCGTCCTCCGCAACGCCTCAGCATGGAGACCCTGGCGGCGCTGTGCGACATCCTCGGGTGCAGCCCGAATGACCTGATCGAGGTCAAGGTGGTCAACGAGCAGCTCCGCAAGACGGCGGGGGACTTGGCCGGTGGGAGCGCCGAGATCGTGTCCGTGCGGCGGAGCACGATCCGTCGTCCCTCCTCGTCGAGCTGACCGTGACGGCCCGCTCGAGAACCGGCGCGCAGGCCGGGATAGGCCTCAGGTTGCCGCAGGCGTCGCGGTGACCGGGGGGTCAGGAGTGCACGCTGCACGGTTGACGGCGACCGGCCGGCAGGTCGTCCACGCCGTGCCAGGCCTGGACGAGGCGACCGCCACGGCCGTGGTCGTGCAGGTGGCTGGTCACCCCCGGGCGCTGTGGGAGCTGCATGAGTACCTGGCCTCGCACCCGGACGCCCTGTCTTCGGGCAGTGCTGATCAAGCGCCGCCGTCGCTGATCCGGTTGACGAAAACGCTTGCTGCGCAAGGCTTCCCGGACGTGCGGATACCCGCGTGCCTGGGCTGCGGCCGGACCGATCGGACGTTGCCGGGGCGGGTCCCGGGCGGGCGGTTGTGCCAGCCCTGCTTCAAGAAGGCCACCGCCAAGGCCTGCTGCGTGTGTGGACGGGTCCGTCCGGTCCAGGGTCTTTCCGAGCGGGGCGGCCCGCTCTGCGACCGGTGCGCAGGACGACCCCGGCGACCGTGCGGCCAGTGCGGCAAGACCCGCCCGGTCGGGCGGCGCGCCACCGACACCACCCCGGACCTGTGCCAGGAATGCAACCGCACCCAGACCACCGTCTGCG
>CAYYCE010000619.1:0-2346 GCA_964469635.1 uncultured Kineosporiaceae bacterium | reverse complement strand
CACCAGGTGGGCGTGGGCATCGACGAAGCCCGGGATCACCGCCGCCCCGGCGACGTCCAGGACGGCGTCGGCACCCGTCCGGTCGGCCGCCGCGGCCGGGCCCGCCCAGGCGACCCGGTCGCCGTCCAGCACCACGGCGGCGTCCCGGACGACGCCGAGGGCGGCCTCGTCCGCAGGCAGGCCGGGCGAGGCCCACGCGGGATCGTTACTGACCAGTTCGCCGATTCCGGAGACCAGGAGCGTGGACATGACGGCCACGCTAGACGTGCCGTCCCGCTTCCAGTGCTACCTGGACGACCGCGGATGGCGGTGGCGGCTCCTCGGAGCGAACAACCGGAACATCGCCCGGGGCCCGAGCCGTTCGCCGACCACCACTCCCGCCGCCTTCCCCGGCCTCACCCCATGCCGGATCCCAGGAGATCGTCGATCTGCCCCAGGGCCAGGGACAGTCCCTCCTCCATGCCCATGGCCAGCATCCGGCGCATCGCCTCGGTGGAGGCGAAGGTGCTCACGATCCGCATCCGGGTTCCTTCGTCGTGGCGCTGGAGCGTGACCCGGATCGTGGTCACCGGCAATTCGGTGCTCGGCTCGCCGGCCTCGTCGGCGAACCCGTCCTCGAACTCCAACCGGCGGGCAGGGTCGACGGCCAGGACGCGCCACCATCCCTGGTGCTTGTCGCCCTCGGGGCCCGTCATGAAATAGGTGACCCTCCCGTCCGGGGTGAGGTCGTGGTCGACCACGGTGGCCGGGTACGTCGGCGGTCCCCACCACCGCTCGAGCTGGCGAGGGTCGACCCAGACCTGCCACACCCGCTCGGGCGGCGCCGCGAACTGCGCGGTCACGGTCATGGTGCGGGCCTCGAGGTCCTTGTCGACGCCGATCACGGTCATTGCGCTTCTCCTGGGTCGGGCTCGGCGAGGAGTTCACCGATGCGGTCGATTCGCTCGCGCCAGACGATCTCCAGCCGGTCGAGCAGGCGCCGGGCCTCCCGCAGCGCCTCGGGGTTGCCTCGCACGCGCTGTTCCCGACCCCGCCGCTCCTTGATCACCAGGCCCGCCACCTCCAGCACGGCAACGTGCTTCTGGACGGCGGCGAAGCTCGACGGGAACCGCCGGGCGAGGTCGGACACCGAGTACTCCCCGGCCAGCGTCAGCGCCACGACCTCGCGGCGCGTGCCGTCGGCGAGAGCGTGGAAGATGCGGTCTGCGCTGTCCGTCGTCCGATTATCTACAACCATTTGGTTGTAGATTAGCCCGATGTCGTCCACACCCGCAAGACATGTCGCGTACGGTGCCACAGAGAGGTGACGGGCGGGCCGGCACGACCGGCGGCCGGCACGGGTGACCGATGGAGAGGATCCGGGCATGACCGGAGTCGACCCGCACTCGGCCGGGGCCGGTCGATTCGCGCCGGGCCGACCGACGCTTGCCGACGCCTTGACCGGTCGGGTCGTCGTCATGGACGGCGGGTTGTCGACCCAGCTCGAGCGGCAGGGCCACGACATCTCCGGCGCCCTCTGGTCGGCCGCCCTTCTCGATCGCCGCCCCGCGGCGATCCGAGCCGCGCACGAGGCGTTCTTCGCCGCAGGCGCACGGGTCGCCACCACCGCCAGTTACCAGGCGAGTCTGCAAGGCTTCGCCGAGGCCGGGTTCGGGACCCGGCGGGCCGAGCTCCTGATGTCCCGCTCCGTGAGCCTGGCCGCCGAGGCCCGGGACCGATGCGGACTGGCAGGGGGCGAGGATCCGGCCTGGGTGGCGGCCTCGATCGGCCCCTACGGGGCGGTGCTGGCAGGCGGCCAGGAGTACACCGGCGAGTACCCGGCACCCTTCGACACCTGCGCGGGGCTACGGGCCTTCCACCGACCCAGGTTGGAGCTCCTGCTCGCGGCGGGCCCGGATGTGTTGGCCTGCGAGACGATTCCGAGCCTGCTGGAGGTCGAGGCGCTGCTGACCGAGCTGACCGAGCTCGGGGCACCGGCCTGGATCTCGTTGACCACCCTCACCTGCGACGACGGGCGAGTACTGACCCGGCGCGGGGAGGATGCCGGGCTGGCATTCGCGATGGCGGGTTCGGCGCCGTCCGTGGTGGCCGTGGGGGTGAACTGCACCGCGCCCTCCACAGTGGCGACCGCAGTCGACCTGGCGTCCCGGCGGTCGGGCAAACCCGTTGTGGTGTACCCGAACAGCGGCGAGACGTGGGACGGGCGGCATCGAGGATGGTCCGGAAGCTCCGGTCTCGACGTGGTCTAGGCGAGCGGGTGGGTGGAGCGTGGGGCACGCCTGGTGGGGGGCTGTTGCCGGGTCACGCCGGCCGACATCGCCGCGCTGGCCGATCTCCCCCACCGAC
>CAYYCE010000618.1:0-2349 GCA_964469635.1 uncultured Kineosporiaceae bacterium | reverse complement strand
GTTGAGCTACCAGGACGGATGAGAACCGGTTCGGGACGCCCGCCTGAGCATGAGCACATCCGGTTCTCGGCCGCCGAGAGGGCGCTGCGCGAGGAGCCACGTCCCGTCAGCCATCGGTAGCCTGCGGGGGTGCTGCCCCACGCTCGCGACCGCCTGGCCGGCCTGCTGAATACGGTCGGTGCACCGGTCCCGCCGTGCATCCAACTGAACGCCAAGGCAAGTGACCTGCGCCTCGAGGTCGACGGGGTTGGCAGGATCCGGTTCCCGGTCCCGGCCGAGCCGGCGCGTGCATTGATCGCGCTCGCCGCTCGGGCGCGGTTCGGTCGCGGGGCGCAGACCCTCACCGACACTCGTGTTCGCGACACCTGGGAGGTCCCCCGCGACCTGGTGCGTGCCAGCTGGACCGCGGCCCTCGACACTGCCCTGGACACGGTACGCGAGCAGTTCGGGCTGCCGGCGACCGCACGCCTGGTCGCCGACCTGCACTCACTCCTGGTCTACGAACCTGGCCAGTTCTTCCTGCCCCACCAGGACTCCGAGAAGCACGACTCCATGACCGGAACCCTGGTCGTCACGTTGCCGACACGGCACACCGGCGGTGAACTCGTGATCTACCACGGGGATCAGTCCAGGACCCATCGAGGCTGGGCGTCAGATCTTGCACTGGTCGCCTTTCACGCCGACCGCCGGCACGAGGTCCGGCCGGTGACCTCCGGCTACCGGATCGCCCTGACCTACAACCTGCTCGTCGAGGGCGAGACGAGCGGTCCCGAGGGCGAGACCACTGCGGACGACGAGCAGCTCGCAGCGTGCCTGAGGCAGCACTTCAGCACCCGCGTCGTCCACCGCTATCGCGACGGGGACGGCGATCCGCCGCGGCGGCTGGTCTACCTGCTCGAGCACGAGTACACCGAGCGAGCACTGGACTGGTCGCGTTTGAAGGGCAACGACATCGCGCGGACCGCTCGACTGCGGGCGGCGGCAGCCGCCTCGGACGCCGAGTGCGCCCTGGCCCTGACCGAGGTCCAGGAGACCTGGGAGGCCTACGAACCCGAGCCGGTCTACCGACGGCGCTACCGCGACGAGCCGGATGAGGAGCAGGACGGCGACGGATTCGAACTGCAGTACCTGATCGACTCCTCGATCACTCTCACCCACTGGGTCAACCAGGCCGAGGACTCCACGGGCACGTCACTGACCGTCTCAGGTGACGAGGTGTGCGCGAGCACGCCGTCCGAGGCGTTGCAGCCTGTCTCGTGGCAGTACGAGGGCTACATGGGCAACTGGGGCAACACGCTGGATCGTTGGTACCGCCGGGGGGCGGTCGTGGTCTGGCCGCGCGGGCAGGGCTTCGCGATGCGTGCCGAGGCCGCGCCGTCCTGGGCCCTCGAGGAGCTGCTTCGGACGGTCGAGTCCGGTGATCTCGCCGAGGCACGCACCATGGCGGCCACCCTGGAACCCTTCTGGGACACCGTTACGCTTCCGAAGAGCCAGTCCGCATTGTTCGTTACGGCACTGCGCGCCGCGGCGGCGCTCGAGGAGCCGGCACTCGGCCGGCTGCTGGTGCGCCGGTTCCGCGCCGAGCAACTCCGTCCCCGACAGATGGCCCCGCTGACCGCGCTCGCCAACCAGTACGGAGACGCCTGGGTAGGCGACCTGTTGACGACGTGGTTCGGACGCGGCGCCGCGTGGTCGCCGGGCACCCCCGACCGGACGACCTGGCTGACCTCGTTGCCCGCCCTCACCGCGGCGCTGCTGAAGGTGAAGCGGCACGGCAGGACGACGGTTACCCGCCTGCTCGAGCTGGCCTGGGACTCGCTCTTCCGCATGCTCGAGGAAGCCCTGGCGACGACGACGCCGAGCCGGAAGGCCACGGCGCTGACCGCCCTGGGCGAACCGTTGGCGGCCCTGTTGACGGCCGGAGCGATGATCGAGGCAGATGGCCTGCGGACCTCGGTGATCACGTTCTGCGATGCTCACCCCGGGGACCTCGTGGGATGCCTGATGGTGGCGCTCCGCTCGGCCGCCGAGCTGTCACCCGACGCTCGCCGTCGAGGCGGCTTCGAGGAGTTGGCGGCCTTGGGCGCCGGCGCGCTCCGGGACCGGCTGGACCGGCCGGAGCGGGCGGACGACGACTGGTCGCTGGCCTTGCCGGACGGCTGCTCCTGCGAGCTGTGCGCCACGCTCGGGGCGTTCGTACGCGACCCGGCTCGACGCACCCTCGAATGGCCGCTGGCCCAGGCACGACGGCAACACATCCACGGGCGGATCGACGCCGCCGAACTGCCGGTGAGCCACACCACGCGGCGCGTTGGCAGGCCCTATGCCCTCGTCCTGGCCAAGCAGGCG
>CAYYCE010000617.1:0-2349 GCA_964469635.1 uncultured Kineosporiaceae bacterium | reverse complement strand
CCTCATCCACACCCCGCAACGCACCGTCCGCGACTGGCGCCGCCGCGGCACCGGCCCCCGCTGGTGGCGCTTCAACGGCACCGGCCGCCTCTACACCACCGTCGCCGAAACCCGCCACTGGCTCGGCATCGGACGTCGATGAGCAGCCCACCCAGCCGATCAGCCGAAGGAGGACGGCGCTCATGTCCGACACCGCCACCGGCCGCTGCCTGCTGACCATCGACGAGGCAGCCGCCTACCTCAACGTCCCCGCCCGCTGGGTCGCCGACGCCGTCCGACAACACAAGATCCGCTGCACCCGCATCGGCAAACACGTCCGCTTCCGCCTCGAACACCTCGACGAGCTCATCGCCGCCTGCGAACAACCCGTCACCACACCAGCCCAGCCCCGGCTTCTCGTGGCGCAGCCAGGCAGGCGAGGCGGCCGCTCCCGGCTATGACCGCCCTACCCGCCGTGAGCGACGTACTCCGCGACATCGTGCGCACGCCGCTCCAGCTCGCGGGCGAGCTCGCCCAACGCGGCACGGTCGACCGGACTGGTCGCCTCCAAGGCAGCCGCACGGATGAACGAGGTGACCTTCACACCGGACTGCTCGGCCCGGGCACGAAGCCGTGCGATCTCCTCCTCGGAGAACCGCACCGAGATCGTCACCGACCGCCTGACCGAGATCGGCTCGCCGTTCTCCAGGTCGAACCCGGACAGGTCCCTGGTCTGGTTGTAGTGGGCCGCCAGGTCCGCCTCGGACTTCGACTCGCTCATTGCTACGCCTCCCATCCGGTGATCGGTCGTACCCCGTCGTGGACGACCTGAACGATGACCACCACCGACTTCCCGCCGTTGGTCCTCGACAGGATGACTCTGCGGTCAGCATGCGTCCGGTGACCGAACCATCGGTCCGCGTTCCAGATCGCCTGCTCGATCTCCGCGGCGGTGAGTCTCTTGGTCGCGTGGTCGAGGTTGTCCTCGTCCCACTCGATCCGGTCGGCGATCATCGCCGCACCCCAAGTGTGTTGCATATGACAGCCAAAAGCAACACGTCAACCGTCCGTTCT
Source organism: uncultured Kineosporiaceae bacterium (assembly GCA_964469635.1). Lineage (GTDB taxonomy): Bacteria > Actinomycetota > Actinomycetes > Actinomycetales > Kineosporiaceae > JADJPO01. The sequence goes on along the minus strand of CAYYCE010000617.1, from coordinate 1,296 downwards.
CGTCGGCCGGATCGTGCCACCGGTCAGGGCGGTGTCGATGATCCCGGAGATCAGCTCGTCGCCCGCCGGCAGCAGGTGCCCGTAGGTGTCGATCGTCGTCGTGATCGACTCATGACCGAGCCGGGCCTGGACGTGCGGCAACGGCGCGCCCCCGGCGACCAGCCAGGCCACATGGGTGTGCCGCAGGTCGTGGAACCGGAACGGAGCCACCCCCTCGGCCGCCAGCGACCTCAGCAGCTTGCGCCACACGTGGGTGTAGAAGGTGCCGTTGTGCAGCGGCCGGCCGGTGCGGGTGGTGAAGACGAAGTCGTCAACAGCCTTGCCCGTCATGCGTCCGGCGAGCACCTCGGCGACGGCCGGCGACACGGTGATGGTGCGCCGCGACCTCGGGGTCTTCGGGTTTCCCAGGTGGTGGTCGTACATCGTGTGCTTCGGCCGCAGCTGCTTGGCCAGCCAGCCCGGGGTGTCGGTCTCGCCGTTCTCACCGTCGTGCTTCCACGCCTTGTTGACCCGGACCGTGCCGCGGTCGAGGTCGACGTCGCCGACCCACAAGGCGGTGATCTCCCCGAACCGCAGCCCGGTGCCCACCGCCACGACCAGCGGGTCGCCGTACGCGCCGGCCAGCCGCGCGGCGGTCTCCAGCTCGGCCTCGGTGAGGAACCGCAGCTCGGGCCGGGACTGGCGCACCCGGGACTGCTTCGGCGCCGTCCCCACCGCCGGGCTCGACGCCAGGTACCCCCGCTTCACGGCATACGCGAAGACCTCGTGGACCAGGCCGTGGTAGTTCGCCTTGGTCTTCAGCGACCGGTCCCAGTCGATCAGCCAGTCCCTGATGTCGGACTCGTGGATGCCGGTCACCGGCCGGGTGAAGACCAGCGAGCCGCGCACCCGGGTCCCGGCCAGGGACGTGGATCTGCCCGAGATAGCGCTTCCGCTGACCCGGGGAGAGGTCGACGATCTGGCGGACATACTCCTCGCCGATCTCGTCGAACCGGGGTGGCGCCGTCAGCGGGTCGGTCCCCGGCGGCCGCACGAAGCCCTCGCCCCTGACCCAGCCGTGCGGCCAGTGCTGGCCCGCGGCGTCGACCATCTTCTTGAAGCCGTCCGCCCGAGCCAGGTTCTGGGCGTCCGTGCCAGCGCTGAAGGTCTCCGCCTGGTACGCACCGTCCCGGCTGCCTCCAAGCCGCCAGACAACCCGCGCAGACACGCCTCCGTCGCCGCGCGTGCGCTTCTCGATCCACGCCATAACCACACCTCCCGAGTGGGGCTGGTGCTACCACCGTGCTACCCGGAGAG
>CAYYCE010000616.1:0-2354 GCA_964469635.1 uncultured Kineosporiaceae bacterium | reverse complement strand
CGATCCCCTTAGTAACGGCACAGTCGGGTATTGGAAGTCTCGGAATGCCCGGTGGAGTTTGCTGTCGTGGGTGGGTGGTCAGTCCCAGCGTCGGAAGCCGCCCTCGGTGTTGATGACCTGTCCGGTGATCCATGCGGCTTCGTCGGTGGTGAGCCAGGTGATGAGGCGGGCGGGGTCGTCGGGGATGCCCCAGCGGTGTGCGGGGAAGCGGTGGCGGACCTGCTCGTGGAGGTCGGGTGGGGCGTAGCCGGTGTCGACGGGGCCGGGGTTGATCGTGTTGCGGGTGATCGCCTGGTCGGCGAGGTGGTCGGCCAGGGTGGGGGTGATCGAGGCGAGAGCACCTTTGGTTGTGGCGTAGGCGATTTCGTCGCGCATGGGGCCGAGGTCTTGGCCGGAGGTCATGAGGATGACGCGGCCGCCGGGTCGCCCGTCGTGGGCGTCGGCGAAGGCCTGGGTCAACAGGATCACCGACCGGGTGTCGATTGCCCAGTGGGTGTCGAGCATCGCGGCGTCGAGTGTGCCGAGCGGGCCGTCGCTGCCGCTGCACGCGTGGTTGCAGACCAGGATGTCCAGGTGCCCGAGGGCACGGTTGCGGTGTCGATCAGCTGGGCGGGCGCGTTCGGGTCGGCGAGGTCCAGGCCCAGGTGGTGGACCGTGGCGTCCGGGTCGGCCAGGGCCTGCGCGACTTCATCGACGACGGCCTGCGGGCCGCCGGGGTCGGCGCCCCAGGGCTGGGCATGGTCGTGGGGGGCGTGGTGATGCAGGAAGAGGCTGGCGCCCGGGGCAGCCAGGCGACGGGCGATCGCGTAGCCGAAGCCGACCCGCCGGCTGGCGCCGGTCACCAGGGCGGACCGGCCTTTCAGTGGCAGAGGGTCACGTCGCAGTTGGGTGATGGAGGGATCGGAATGGGTCATGGTCGCAGCCTCGTGGCGTCGTGACGTGGGCTCCAACGGTTATGAAACGCTCATGGCGCCCACGTCCCGGCGGCTGGCCTCGGCGGCGTAGGCCGTCCAGTCCCCGCCGCTGGCGTGTTGCCAGGCGACGGCGACGGCGATGTGGATGCCGAGCATGCGGGCGAGCAGGGCGGCGGGTAGTTCGGTGGCGAGTTGGAACAGCGCGGTGGAACGGGCTTGGCCGGGGTGGATCCCGATCTGGTGGAGGCGTTCGGCCAGGCGGCTGGGGCTGATCGGCTGGCCGGGCCGCCCTCCGGGCAGCAGCCACGGCGAGGTGCCCTGGTCTCCGGTCGTGGCGTGACCGTGCCGGGTGGCGACCAGTTGTAGGACGAGACCGGCGAGCGGTTCGGGCAGGGCGATGGGTTCTGGGCCCAGATGCAGGTGGACTTCGTCGTTGCTGGTCTGGACGTGGTCGAGGGTGAGGCGGGCGATGGTGGCCGGGTGTTGGGCGTAGAGCAGGACGAGGAGCCCGGCGACTCTGTCGTCGGGTTTGAGGGTGTCGTCGTGCAGCAGTTGGCGCGCTTGGTCCCAGCGCGTCTGGGTGTCGATGGCCCGGGTCGGCCCGCCCCATCGGGTGGCGGGGAAGTCAACGTTGGTTAGGTGCTGGTTCCTGGCCCAGCGAACGAAGTGCCCGGTGTTGCCGCGTTGGCTGGTGCTCGCCTCGGCCATCCACTCGTCGAGGTCACCCTGCCTGCAGGTGGCCATCGTCAGATCGCGTACGGTCAGCCAGTCCAGAAACGCTATGGCAGCGTTGATGTTCCGGCGGGCGACGACGGCCTGACCGTGCGTGGTGTGGGCGCCGTGGATGCGGTGGCGTAGCCTGCGCAGCACCTGCCAGACCGCGTAGTGGTGCAGCAGTTCCTTCTGCGCCGGATCAGCGCGTTCCGCGGTGATCCGCGCGGTCCAGTGTTCGAGCTGGACGAGGTGTTCGTCACGGGCGGGTAGCGCCCCGGTGGCGACCAGGACCGCACGCAGATGGGTCAGTGGCTTGCTGGCGGGCAACTCGTCGAGCGCGGCGTGGGACAGGGGGCGTCGGCCCGCGGCGAGGTCGGCGAGCACGACCCGTGGGGCCCCGCGGGACAGCCAGTTCAACACGCTGGCGGGCCGGTCGACGGTGGCCAGGGTCTGGTGCAGGACCCGCAGGTCCGGACGGATCTGGCCGGTAGCGTCGGCCAGGAGGTCACGCAGCTGTTCGTGCAGGTGGCAGCGTCGGCAGGCCCCGGCGATCAGGCGTCCGGGGGTGCCGCACGCCGGGCAGGTCTTGAAGAACCCCGGGTCAGGGACCGCGCAGTTCCCGCACAGCGGCGCGGCACGGGTGCCGGCGCGGACCACGGCCAGCTGCCCACACCGCGAGCATCGGGCCCGGGAACGGGTGCACGCGGCGCACCGCGGCAGCCCGGT
>CAYYCE010000615.1:0-2354 GCA_964469635.1 uncultured Kineosporiaceae bacterium | reverse complement strand
TGAAGAAGGTGCGCGGCGAGACGTTGGCCTCGGCCGCGATGTCCGCCACCGTCGTGCCCGCATACCCCCGGTCGGCGACCAGCCGGCGGGCGGCGTCGGCGAGCGCGCGGCGGGTCTGCTCCTTCTTGCGTTCCCGCAGGCCGATGGTCACGCCTGCCATGAAACCACACCTGGCGCAATTATGCATTGACTGCAAGCTTGCATTGTGTGTTACTGAGTCCATGACCGACCCAGTCGCCTCCCCCGTGATCGCCGTCGACGACCTGCGGGTGCGCTACCCGGGTGCGTCCACGGACGCCGTCGCCGGGCTGTCGTTCGAGGTCCACGCCGGGGAGGTGTTCGGCTTCCTCGGGCCCAACGGGTCCGGCAAATCGACCACCCAGCGCGTGCTCACCCGGCTGCTGCGCCGCTTCTCCGGCACGGTGAACGTGCTCGGCCGCCCGCTCGACGGCTGGGGGGCGGAGTACTACGAGCGGATCGGGGTCGGGTTCGAGCAGCCCGCCGCGTTCGGCCGGCTCACCGGGCGCGAGAACCTGATCGCCTTCGCCCGGCTCTACCGTCGCCCGACCCTGGCGGCGGCGGAGCTGCTGGACGCCGTGGCCCTCGCCGAGGCCGCCGACCGGCCGGTGCGCACCTACTCCAAGGGGATGCGGGTGCGGCTCGACCTGGCCCGTGCGCTGATCCACCAGCCGGACCTGATCTTCCTCGACGAGCCCACATCCGGTCTGGACCCGGTGCAGGCACGCGCCGTCCAGGCCCTGGTCAAAGCCCAGGCGGACGAGGGGCACACCGTGTTCCTGACCACCCACGACATGACCGCCGCGCAGCGCCTGTGCGACCGGGTGGCCTTCCTGCACACCGGACGGATCGTGGCCCTGGGCACTCCGGAGGAGTTGATGCGCACCGTGTCGGAGACGGGCCGGTCCGACGCGGGCCGGTCCGACGCGGGCGGGTCGGGTGCGCACGGACCTGACGCGCACGGGCCCGATGCCGGACTGGACGACGTCTTCGTCGCGGTCACCGGGCGGTCGAAGTGACAGCGTCGACGTTCGGACGGGCCACCGGATCGCTGAGGCTCGAGATCGCCGTCCAGGCCCGCTACCGGGTCTTCGCCGTCCTGGCCGCACTCGCGGCGCTGACCTGCGCCCCGATGGCCGCGCTGGCGGCCCGGTCGACGGAGGTCGCCGTCACCCTGACCCCGTTCGTACTGCTGATCGACACCGCCACCGTCGGCACCGTGGTGGCCGCCGCGCTGCTGCTGGCCGGACGCAGCGAGGGCGTTCTCGCCGCCCAGGTGACCACGCCGGTCGGACCGACCGGCGTGTTGCTGGCACGCCTGGCGGTGCTGTTGGGGGTCACCGCGGCCATGGCCGTCGTGATCGCGCTGCCCGCCGCCGTCGTCTCCGGACGGACGGCGGACCTGCCGATCGTGATCGCCGGAACCGCCCTGGTGGCCCTCCCCCTGCTGTCGCTCTCGGTGGCGATCGCGGCGCGTAGCAGGTCGCTGACCGGTTACCTGGTCCTGGTTCCGGGGGTGGCGGCACCGCTGCTGGGGATCCCGCTCGCGCTCGGTGCTGGCCTGGTCGACCACCCGCTGCTCGAACTGGTGCCGACGGTCCCGGCCTTCGGCCTGCTCCGCGCGGGCGTGACCGGGGGGTCGGCGCCGCAGCCGGGCCTGCTGCTCTGGGCCGTCGTGGCCACAGCCCTGATCGGCCGGCAGGCGCTGCGGTCCTCGCAACGGTGGCTGCGCGAGGGTCCGCCGCCGGAACGGGCCGGGGCGCGCCGTCCCCACCCGGCTCCGACCGTTTCGCGTGCCCCGACCGTTTCGCGCGCCCCGACCACCCCGCCGGCACGGACCGTCTCGCCGGCCCGGACGGGACGGGGCGCGGCGATCACGGCGGCGGTCGGCTTCGCCCGCACCGACGCCGCCCTGGTTACCCGGGACGCCGTGTTGAGTGCGGTGGCCTTCAGCCCGCTGATGCTGGGGGCGACGCTGCGCTGGGGTTTCGCACCGCTGGCGGCCTGGGCCGCCGCGCGCCACGGGATCGACCTGGAGGCGCACCGGGTGCTGGTGGCGACGGCCCTGGTGGTGCTGCACGTGCCGTTCACGGTCGGCATGGTCGGCGGGCTGCTGGTTCTCGACGATCGCGACGACCGGGTGCTGCTCGCGCTGCGGGTATCGCCACTGACCCTCGGCCGATACCTCGCCTACCGCCTCACGACGGTCACGGCCGCCGCCGGGGTCGGGCTGGCGGTCGCGGTGCCGCTGTCCGGGCTCGTCGACCTGGGCGGGCACACCCCGGCGGCGGTGGCCGCACTGGCGCTCGCGACGCTGATCGCGCCGGTGGTCATGA
>CAYYCE010000614.1:0-2358 GCA_964469635.1 uncultured Kineosporiaceae bacterium | reverse complement strand
TGCGACTGCCGATCGCGCTGGCGCTCGCCTGGCCCGAACGGGTGGCGGGGGCGGCCCGCCCGGTGGACGTCACCACGGCGGCCACCTGGGGGTTCGAGCCCCTGGACGACGACGCGTTCGGCGCGGTGAGGCTGGCCCGGCGGGTCGGAACGGCCGGTGGAACGTATCCTGCCGTGTACAACGCGGCGAACGAGGTGTGCGTGGAGGCGTTCCTGGGCTCCCGGATCGGCTTCCTCGACATCGTGGACGTCGTGACCGCCGTGGTCGAGGCCCACACCGGGCCCGAGACGGTCGGACTGGACGAGGTGCTGGCCGCCGACGGGTGGGCCAGGCGGGCGGCGCGCGGCATGGTGGAGGAGTCTCGGTGATCGGCAATCTGCTGGGCTGGCTGATCGTGCTCGGCATCGGGGTGCCGTTCTCGATCGCCCTGCACGAGCTGGGGCACCTGCTGCCCGCCAAGCGGTTCGGGGTGGCCTGCCCGCAGTACTTCATCGGCTTCGGACCGACCATCTGGTCGAGGCGGCGCGGTGGCACCGAGTACGGCATCAAGGCGATCCCGCTCGGCGGATACGTCCGGATGATCGGGATGTTCCCGCCCGCGGCCGCAGCCCGGGCGGCGCGCTCACCGGTCGCCGTGGGCGGCGGGCGGTTCGGCTCGCTGATCGAGGCGGCCCGGGCGGACGCCGCGCGCGACATCCGCCCCGGCGACGAGGACAGGCTGTTCTACCAGCGCAGCGTGCCGAAGCGGCTGACCATCATGTTCGGCGGCCCGTTCATGAACCTGGCGCTCGCGGTGGTGCTGCTGGGCGGAGTCATCACCCTGTACGGGACGTCCACGCTGACCACGACCGTGCACAGCGTGTCCCAGTGCGTGCTGCCGGTGAGCACCCAGCCGGGCCAGACGCCTCGCACCACCTGCACGGCATCCGACCCGGCCGCCCCCGCGGCGCAGGCGGGCTTCCGGCCGGGCGACACGATCGTCGCCTTCGGCGGCGTCCCGGTGGAGGACTGGACCCAGGTGCGCGACGCGATCCGGGCCAACACCGGAACCCCGGTCGAGATCGAGGTCGAGCGCGCGGGCGAACGGGTGGGGCTCACCGCCACCCCGATGGTCGACACCCGCTACGTGCTGGACTCCGACGGCAACCTCGTCGAGGGCGCCGACGGCAGCTACCGGACCGTGCGCGTGGGCTTCCTGGGCATCACCCCGGCCGACGAGCTGGTGCGCCAGCCGATCACCGCGGTGCCCGGCGTCGTCGGCGGCTACCTGGCGCGGGTCGCAGGGGTGCTGCCGCAGGTGCCGGAGAAGATGGTCGGGGTCGTGAAGTCGACCTTCGGCGGCGGAGAGCGTGACCCGAACGGGCCTATCAGCGTGGTGGGCGTGGGCCGGCTGGCCGGCGAGGTCGGCTCATTGCAGGGGACCGACGGCTACCAGGTGAGCTGGTCGGACAAGCTGGTGACCTGGATCAGCCTGATCGCCTCGCTGAACCTGGCGCTGTTCGTGTTCAACATGATTCCGTTGCTGCCGCTGACGGCGGCCACATCCTCGGTGCGCTCTGGGAGGGGCTGCGGCGCCGGACGGCGCGGCTGTTCCGGCGTCCCGATCCTGGGCCGGTGGACATCGCCCGGGCGTTGCCCCTGGCGTATGCCGTGGGGTCGGTGCTGGTCGCGATGTCCGCCCTGCTGCTGCTGGCCGACATCGTCAACCCCATCCGCATCGGCGGCTGACCCCAACCCCACCCACCTGATGGGCACAACGTCACGCCGTGCCCGCCAGACGGGCACGACGTCACGCCGTGCCCGTGGGGGGTGGGGGTGACGACGCACGGTGAGGCTCCAGCGGTCACAGAGCGTCGAGCATGTGAAAGTGCTCGGCCCTCGACCCACCGATGTGCGCGGACGGCGCGGCCCGGGTTAGCGTGCGGCCATGACGGTCAACCTGGGACTGCCCACCACCGCGGTCGCGGCGGCGGCCGTGCTCGCTCCGCGTCGGCGCACCCGCCCGGTGCAGGTCGGCAAGGTCACCGTCGGCGGCGACGCCCCGATCAGCGTGCAGTCGATGACCACCACGCCGACCGTCGACGTCAACGCCACCCTGCAGCAGATCGCCGAACTGACCGCTGCGGGCTGCGACATCGTCCGGGTGGCCTGCCCGAGCCAGGACGACGCCGAGGCGCTGCCGGCGATCGCGACGAAGTCGCAGATCCCGGTGATCGCCGACATCCACTTCCAGCCGAAGTACGTCTACGCGGCGATCGACGCCGGATGCGCCGCCGTCCGGGTCAACCCGGGCAACATTCGCGCCTTCGACGACCAGGTCAAGCAGATCGCCGCCGCGGCCAAGGACGCCGGGGTGAG
>CAYYCE010000613.1:433-2359 GCA_964469635.1 uncultured Kineosporiaceae bacterium | reverse complement strand
ATGTGCTGCGTCGCCGAGCGCGATAGCGTCAGCGCGGGGTGACGGGAGGTTGTCCGTGAGTAACGACGTGCCCGCACGGCCGGACACCTCCTCGACCCCACCCTCAGTGTGGCGCTACCCACTCGACCTGACCAGTACCGTCACGATCGAGAGCGAGGACTCCCACGGGCGTTTCGTGTGCCACCCCGAACGGATCTTCGCAGCCGCCACACCCGCCTGGGGTCTCTCGCAGAGCGACCTCGCCTCGGCCCGCACCCTGGTGCGCTCCCGGCGGGCGGCCACCCCGGGCATCGGCCCGACGGCCGAACCGACGGCCGAACCGACGGCCGAGCTGATGACCGGGCCGACGGCCGAGGACGACACGGAACTCGAGGGTACCGAGGAGGGCATCGCCGAGGCGTTCGTGGATCTGTTGCGCCACGAGGTGATCCCGCCGGTGCCGGGCTTCCGCGTCGTCCGGCTGGTGCCGCCACCCGAGGCGCGCGGGGAGCGACCGATCACGGGCGGCTCCTCCTCGGTCGTGGTCGGAGAACGTGTGGTGGTGACCTGGGTGCACGAGGTGTGCGACACGGTGCACGAGGTGCCGCGCACCCTGGCGCACCTGGACGCCGTCGATCACTTCGAGGTACCCGAGACCCACGGCGTGCTGCTGTGGACCACCCCCGGTGGGCGCGAGGTGCCGGTCGCCTGGGCCACCAAGTACCTGCCGCGGGCCCGCGACGGCTGGGACTGGTGTGTCGAGTTGGCGGAGCGGGCCCTCGGCGTCGAACCGGAGAACTCCGCATCGCGCTCCCGCAGGTCGGGGTCGGCCACGTCCTCGACCGGCATCCCGCTGGACACCTGGGCCCGCGACTTCCCCGCCCGCCTGGGGCGCACCGTCGCCAGGCTGCATCTGGCGCTGGCCACGCCGTCGTCCGTGATCCCCGAACCCACGGCGTCGGCGTCCCCGGATCTGGTCCGCGCCTGGCACACCGCGGCCCGGGAACGGGTGGAGGCCGCGAAGCAGGTGGCCGTCGAGGGCACGCTGGAGGGGGTGAGCGAGGTCCTGCTGCCCCGGGTGGACGCCGTCCTGGCCACCGTCGACCAGCTCGCCGACGTGGCCGACGGCCTGGAGGGCGGCGGCGTCCACGTCCAGCGGGTGCACGGTGATCTTCACATCGGTCAGATCCTGCGCTGGCCCGGGGGTCTGGTGGTGGTGGACTTCCACCCGAACCCGGTGGTGGAGGTGGCCGGACTGACCGTCGCCCAGGCCATGGCGCCGCCGGCGCGTGACATCGCCCGGTTGCTGCGCAGCCTCGACCACGTGGCCCGGGTCGTCGACAAGGGCACCGGGTTCACCATGACCGATGCGGTGGACGCCTGGAGCCGGCAGTCCCGGGAACAGCTGCTGGAGGGCTACCGCGCCGAGCTCGCCGCCGCCGAGCGTCCCGAGCTGCTCGACGAGCGACTGGTCGCGCCCTTCGAGGCCGAGCAGCTGTGCCGCGAGATCGTCTACGCCGCGCAGTACCTGCCCAGTTGGGTGTACGCGCCGCTCGGCGGGCTGTGGCAGACCTTCGCGATCGACGCCGATCGGGACGCCGCGCCATCCGGTGGCCGCCGCGCTGACCCACCGCCGCCGGCAGCCGAGGGGCGTGCACCGGGGGGCAGGGTACTCGCGGCGCTGCCGGGATCGGGCGCTGCCAGAATCGAGCGATGCGAACCCTGCTGATGCTGCGCCATGCCGACGCCGAGTCGACCCGGCCCGGGTCGAGAGATCGCGAGCGCCGGCTCACCCCGGCCGGCGCGAGGGCGGCGGCCGATCTCGGCGGAGCCTTGCGCGAGGCGGGGGTGAGGGTCGACCTGGCTCTGTGCTCCGTTGCGACCCGGGCCCAGCAGACCCTTGCCGACAGGCACTTCCACGAGCACAACGAGCAGGCGCTCTACGTC
>CAYYCE010000613.1:0-423 GCA_964469635.1 uncultured Kineosporiaceae bacterium | reverse complement strand
CGGGCCCAGCAGACCCTTGCCGAGCTCGACCTCGCCGCCACGCACCATCGGTGCCGCATCGGGGTGCTGCCCGAGCTCTACGACGCCGGTGGCGAGGAGATCCTCGATCTGATCCGCCGGACCGAGGACGACGTCACCACCCTGCTCGTCGTCGGCCACGCGCCCGGGCTGCCCTGGGTGGTCGGCGCACTGGCCGACCCGGCGACCTCCGACCCCGGTGCCCTGGTCGTCGTGGCCTCCCGGTACCCGGCCGGAGCCCTCGCCACGCTCGAGCTCGACGGCGCGTGGACGCGGCTGACCTCGGCCCGGCTCAGCGCGCTGCGACTGCCGCGTGGCCGGTGATCGGTTCGGTCATGGGGCTCAGAGGGGCAGGGTGCCGCGCGCCAGGCTGTCACCGGAGTGGGTCGGATCGTCGTCGAAGGC
>CAYYCE010000612.1:0-2362 GCA_964469635.1 uncultured Kineosporiaceae bacterium | reverse complement strand
GCTGGGCGGTACCGCCCTCGTGGGCGCAGAGGTCCCTGCCGGCACCAACGTGGGTGCCTGGTCAGGCTTGACGATCAGGATGGACAACCTGGGTACCAACCAGGACGCCTGCAAGGACGCCATAGTCACCATCACCTACGCCAGCAGCTGACCGGCCGGCCGGCCTGACGAGGAGTGGACGGGTGGGGCGCATGAGTGTTCTCCAAGCCGTTCCCGGACGTGGACCGGCGGTGCCTCGCCCTCGGCGCGAAGAGGAGTCCCAGGATGAGCAGCGTGATGCGTGCGGAGGTTGTGCGCGGCGGCATCCCGGTCATGCTCGCCGGAGCACTCCCAGCGCCATGACTCCGCTCGCGCTCAGGTTCACCAACCCCCTTGGCGTCCCCATCTGGGTCAGCGTCCTCAGCGCGACCGTGCAGGAGCTCAACGCACCTCCGCCCGGTCAACCAGGACGGCTGCAAGGGACCGTCCCTGACGTTCGGCTACGAGGCAGGTGGGGTGGACGTGCAACGATGAGAGCGACCCGACGCAGGGCGTCCCGGGTGGCCCTCCTCACCCTGCTTACGCTCGCCACGACCGGAATTGCGTTCGCCTTCTGGGCCGGGCCCGGGAACGGTGCCGGCTCGGCGGCCACCGGCACCACGCAGGTTGTCGCCCTGAGCCCCGCGACGGCCAGCGCGCAGCTGTATCCGGGTGGTCAGGCGGCGGTCGAACTGAGCATCACCAACCCCAACCCGGGCAGCGTCCGGGTCGGGTCACTCTCCCTCGACACCACCTGGGGCACCAGCGGGTTTGCCGTCGACGGCGCGCACTCGGCCTGCGGCCTAGCGAGCCTGACCTTCACGACGCAGACCAACGGCGGCGCCGGCTGGACCGTCCCCGGCGCCGGGTCGTTGCCGATCACCCTGGCCAACTCGCTCTCGATGAACACGAACGCCGCCAACACCTGTCAGGGCGCGAGCTTCACGGTCTACCTTCAGGCAGGCTCGTGATGAGGCGACTCCTGATGCTGGGCCTCGCGGTGTACCTGATCATCGCGGGAACCGCGGCGTGGGGCTACTGGTCCGCCGGTTCAGGCCCGGGCGGCAACGGCGCGTCGGCATCGACCTCGGTCAACCAGGGCGCAACCCCCACGGCCTCCGCTGCAGGCAGTGCCGTCACGGTCACCTGGGCCGCGACGACGCTGGCCGGTGGCCAGGCGGTCGGTGGCTACACCGTCAGGCGCTACTCCGGCTCCACCGCGCAGACCATCCTGACAGCGTGCACCGGGACGATCGCCGGTACGAGCTGCGTCGAGAACAGCGTCCCGACGGGCATCTGGACCTACTCGGTGACCCCGGTGTTCGCCACCAACTGGGTAGGCGTCGAGAGCGCCAAGAGCAGCAACGTGGTCGTCGGCAACGTCGCTCCCGTCGCCGTCGCCGACAGCTACACGGTCGGGGAGGATGCCGTACTGACCGTTGGCGCCAGTGGCGTCCTCGGCAACGACTCCGACCCGAACAGTGACCCGATCACCGCCATTCTTGCCGGAGGCGTGGCGAACGGCGCCTTGTCGTTCAACGCCAACGGCGGGTTCACTTACACCCCGAACCCGAACTTCAACGGCTCGGACTCCTTCTCCTACAAGGCGAACGACGGCACGCAGGACTCCAACATCGTCACCGTCACGGTGACCGTGACGGCCGTCAACGACGCACCGGTGAATGCGGCGCCCGGCCCCCAGCAGACGCCGAAGAACACCAACAGGGTGTTCTCGACCGCCAACAACAACCCGATCTCGATCAGCGACGTGGACGCGGGCGGGTCGACGGTCCAGCTCCAGCTGACCGCGACCAACGGCACCGTGACGCTGCCGGTCCTGACCGGGCTGACATTCTTGGCGGGCGACGGAACTGCCGACGCGACGATGACGTTCACCGGCACGATCACGAACATCAACCTCGGGCTGGCCGGCGCGAGCTTCATCCCGGCGAACAACTTCACCGGTGCCGCGTCCCTCCAGGTCGTCACCAGCGACCTGGGCAACGCCGGATCCGGCGGAACGTTGACCGACACCGACTCGATCACGATCAACGTCAACTCGCTCGGCATCTTCACCGCCAACACGGATATCGGCGGACCGTCCATAGCTGGAAGCAGCGCGTATTCGGCCGGAACCTACACAGTCAAGGGCAGCGGTGCGGACATCTGGGGGACAGCGGACCAGTTCCAGTACCTGTACCGGACGTTGACCGGTGACGGCCGCCTGACCGCGAAGGTCGTGTCGGAGACGGGCGGCGACAGCTGGGCTGCGAAGGCCGGCGTGATGTTCCGGGAGTCGAGTGCCGCAGGCAGCAAGCACGCATATATGAACATCATGAAGTCG
>CAYYCE010000611.1:0-2372 GCA_964469635.1 uncultured Kineosporiaceae bacterium | reverse complement strand
GGCTTCGGCTCGCCGCAGCGGTCGCCCTGCTCGCCGCGACGGTCGTCTGCCTCCTCGGCGCGGCACTACCGGCGACCATGTCGACCGCGGGCGCACTGGTGGCCGCCGCGCTGGCCGTCGTGCTGTGGCGAGGCCGGGGGCGAGTCCCCTTCGTCGGCGCCATCGGGGTGGCCGCTCTCGATGTCATGCTCCTCGTCATCGGTGCCCGATCGGCTTCGGGCTAGGGTGCGGTGACCACCTGGTGGAGGGCTGACCGCGGGGCCGCCCGGTGATCCCGGCCCTCAGACCCCGACCATGGACCCCGGAACCGTCCGCGTCCGGGTCGGTCCACCCCGTCGAGTGCTACGTTGGCCGAAGGCCACCTCCGGGCGGCGGGCCGGTCGCGAGGACCGGTCCGGGGCCGCCGGTGGGGCCACGGCACCGGCTGTCGCCGACGATCCCTCGTCGCGCAGATCAGCCCGGCTACGCCGTGATCTAAGGAGGGTCTCGCGTGAACGAGACGACGATCCTGAGTCAGGCCCTGGCCTTCCATGGCCACAAGTGCTGGGCCAGTGCCGCCGGGGTGCGGCTGGGCCTGGCGGCGATGGAGGCTCTGGGGGCACCCCGTGCCGGGGCGAAGCAGCTTCACGCGATCATCGAGACGGGCGAGCACCACGGGGGCACCTGCTTCGGCGACGGCATCCAGTTCACGACCGGTTGCACGTTCGGCAAGGGGAACATCGAGAAGACCGGGGAGGGCAAGTTCGCCGTCACGCTGGTCGACAAGGCCGCGAACCGCGCTGTGCGCGTGGCCTACCGGCCCACGCTTCAGCCACAGATCAAGGCCACGGCGTTCATGCAGAAGCGCGCTGCGGGCGTGCCGCCCACACAGATCCCCGAGGACGAGCAGATGGAGGTCGTCACCCTCGTCTGGGATGCGCCGGCCGACGAGATCATGACGGTCGGACCGGTCCAGCCTCGAGAGTGGAGCGAACCCGAGGAGGTCCTCCGCTTCCTCGTCTGCCCGGGGTGCGGCGAGCTGGTCGCCGAACCATACGCTCGGGTGGCGGAGGGCAAGATCGTCTGCGCCGCCTGCTCGGGCTACCCCCGCTGAGTACCGTTCAGAGTCTCGATACCCCATGGTGCTGTACCTCGTCGGCGGGGTCGCGGTCTTCGTGGGCTCCGGCGTCATGGCGATGGCCGGCCTGGGGGCCGCGTTCCTGTTCGTTCCGCTCTTCTACTACCTCGGGGTGCCGCTGGGGGAGGCGACGTCCACGGCGCTGCTGCTGAACGCGGCCAGCCTGTCGGCTGCGACGATCAGCTACGCACGCGCCAGGCTGATCGACTGGCGAGCCGGCATACCTGTGCTCGTCGCCGCGGTGGTCCTGGCCCCGCTCGGTGCCGCCCTCACGGTCCGCGTCAACCGTGACCTGCTGCTGGCGCTCTTTGTCGGCTTCCTGGTGTTCGCGGGCGCGATGATGCTCTTCTACCGGCCCCGAAGCGCGCCGCGCGAGCGGGCCGTGGCCGCCGAGGCCGCAGTCGGTGCTGGCGTGGGCAGCGTGGCCGGGTTCCTGGGCGGGCTGCTCGGGGTCGGCGGGGGCAACATCATTCTTCCCGGACTGACCTGGCTCGGGGTCGAAACCAAGGTCGCGGCGGGGACGACCGCTTTGGCCGTGGTCTTCTCGTCGCTGTCGGGGTTCCTGGGTCACGTCGCGCTGGGCGGGCTGGACCCCGTGTTCCTCCTCACCATGGCGGCGCTCGCGGCGGCCGGCTCGTTGGCGGGTTCGCGTCTCATGCAGACCAAGGTCAGCGGGGCGCAGCTCAAGCGCTTCATCGGCGTCCTGCTGTGGGTGATCGCCGTGAAGATCGCCTGGGACCTGGTCCGGTGAGCGGGGCCGGCTCAGCTGTTTCCCGGCTCGTGCTCCTGGCCGGGGGAGGGCTGCACGGCAACGAGCGGCCGTGGACGTCGCACACGGCCGCAGGGGTGTGGTGGACGGTGCCGAACTGGCGCAGGTTGCGGCGCAGCAGTCGATGCGTCGCTGCCCCTCGTCGGTGACGACGCGTACCTCGTCGTCGACCTCGACGAGCCGCCCCGGGAGGTGACGCATCGCACCTCCCGGGACCCAGGGCCCGGTCCGTCATGGGTGAGCGATGCTGCTATATTTCAAGCGTGACTGAATCAATCTGCATTGATATGACGGCGCCCGAGTCGACCGAACCGCTCGTGGTGCTGCAGGCTGTCGCAGATCCGATCCGGTGGACGGTGCTGGCGACGTTGGCGGGTGCGCCACGATGCGTGTGCAAGCTCCAGGAACAGGTCCCGATCGCGGGGAACCTGCTGAGCTACCACCTGAAGGTGCTCCGTGAGGCGGGTCTGGTCACCACGAGCCGAC
>CAYYCE010000610.1:0-2377 GCA_964469635.1 uncultured Kineosporiaceae bacterium | reverse complement strand
GTCGGGTACGGCGCCGGGCGTGGTACCGGATGAGGTCATCCGCGGCCCGATCCGGTGACGTACCCGGGACGAGAACCGAGCCCCACGAGGGGCCCCACGAGAGGTGAGAGCCATGGACGCGCAGGGGATGAAGCAGACGGGTCTGGCCGCGATCGAGTGTTTCAACGACCCGACGCGGCGGGCGGAGTACTTCGAGGTCCTCTACGACCAGGACGTCGTGTTGCACGGCAACACCCCGGATCCGCTGGTGGGCAGGTCGGCGGTGCGGGCCTTCTACGACCAGATCTGGGCCGCGTTCCCCGACGCTCGGGTGTCGACCGAGGCCATGTACGTCGACGCGGACCACCTGAGCTGGCGGTTCCGGTTCTCCGGGACCCATGTCGGTGATTTCCTGGGCGTGCCGGGCACCGGGAAGACCTTCGAGATCCCGGGGATCACCGTGCTGCGGTTCGGCGATACCCGGTGTGTGGAGCGGTGGTCGGTGGCCGACTTCCTGGGTCTGCTGGTCCAGGTTGGTGCCCTGGCCGGGGCGCCCGTGTGACGGCTGTTCTCGAGCTGCCCGCCCCGGGCACCCCCACCTCCGGCTGGGCCGGGACGGGCGGAGGATTGCCGTACCGGGATGGCGGTCCTACCGTCGAGGCGATGGAGGACGGCGACGCCCTGCTTGTCGCCCGTCTCGCGGCGGGTGACGACGATGCGCTGGCCGAGGCGTACGACGCCTGCGCCGGTGCGGTGTTCGGCGTGGCGGTGCGCGTGCTGGGGGAGGCGAGCGCGGCGCAGGACGTGGTGCAGGAGGTGTTCGTGCAGCTGTGGACTCACCCGCAGCGCTACGACCCGACGGCTGCCCCGTTGCGGACCTACCTGATGGTGCTGGCCCGCAGCCGGGCCTTGGACGCCGTGCGCGCCGAGGCCCGCCGGATCGCCCGCCAGGAACGCCATCACCGGCTCACCCTGGCTCCTGCGCCGTCGTCCCCGGCCGAGGATGTCGCCGTCCGCGAGGCGGCCCGACTCGTCCGAGAGGCGGTCGCGACCTTGCCCGCCGAGCAGCGGCTGCTGGTGGAACTGGCCTACTTCCAGGGAAAGTCCTACCGCGAGGCCGCCGTGGCCGCCGGTCTGCCCGAGGGGACCGCCAAGTCGCGGCTGCGGGCGGCGCTGACCGCTCTGGAAACAGTCCTGGACCACACCTTGTTGGAGTCGCCATGAACAGCGCCACCGGACCGACCGCCCTGCCGGCGGGCCTGCGTGAGCGGGTGCTCGCGCGCTCGCTCGGCCTGCGGCCGCCCGGCCGGGCCACCCCGGAACCCGCCCCGATCGCCCCGCCGGAGGCGTTCCGTCGGGCCGTCGACGCCCTGACCGCGCTGCTGGACTCGCTCACCGACGCGCAGTGGCGTCGACCCGCCCTGCGGGGTCTGGACGTCCAGGGTCTGATCGGTCACCTGATCGGCGTCGAGGGCCACGTGCAGCGCGCGGTCGCCGGCGACCGAACCCTGGCCGGGGCCGATCACGTGGCCTCGACCCAGCCGTCCGCGGACGGTCAGAGCGGCCTGCCGGCCGCATCGACGCGCACCGCGTGGACATCCGCCGTCTCCCGCACGATCGATCTGCTCGCCGCCGCCGACCCGGACACCCGGGTCGCCCTCTACGGCTTCCGGCTGCCGGTCGCGGACCTGTGCATCGCCCGGGCCTTCGAATTGTGGACCCACGAGAACGACATCCGGCGGGCCCTGGACCTGCCCGCCTCCGACCCGGACGCCTCTACCCTGACCCTGATGACCCGGCTGGCGGCCGGACTGCTGCCCGCAGCGGCGGCCGCCTACGGGCTCACCGACCCCGTGGCGCTGCGCCTGGTCCTGACCGGACCCGGCGGCGGCACCTGGCAAATCGCCCTCGGCGGCCCAGGATCGGCTTCCGACACGGCGGTGGGCATCGTCACCGACGCCGTCGCGTTCTGCCGCCTGGTCTCCAACCGGTCGGCCCCCACCGACCTGGACACCCACCCCACCGGCGACCCGCAGATCATCGAGACGGTCCTGCACGCCGCCACCACCCTGGCCCTCGACTGACCAACCCCTCACCCCTCCGCTGCGGATCTCATCCGCACTCCGCGGCGGCGGCGTATCCCCGGCAACCCGGCCGTGTGCCGCCCCGAGGTGAGGGAGCCGCCGTCATGGAACAGATCACGCTGACCCCCGTCGACGGTGTCGAGGTCACCACCGTCGTGGACAACTCCTCCGACGTGTTGATGCCGACGAGGGCCTGGTCCGCCGGTGGGGTCCGGTCGGCACCGCCGGGCAGATCCCGGTGATCCCCAGTGAGTTGGCCGAGGGTGGCAAGACCGTGGACTTCCTGCGCGCCGAGCACGGGTTCTCCGCCCTGA
>CAYYCE010000609.1:0-2378 GCA_964469635.1 uncultured Kineosporiaceae bacterium | reverse complement strand
CTTGAAGCTCTTCCGTGCGACGAATCCCGTTGCCTCACCTTGCCACGACGACACGACCGCCGCACGGGCGAGGACCGCCAGGATGGCCAGCGCTGTGGGCCGACCCCGCAACTTCCGCCGCGTCCTCAGGCTGCGGTGCGGGGCATGTCGACGTCGGGGATTGGCCGACGGCGGAAGCGCGTAGATGTACAACTAAGCGGTTACGGCGTACGGTGGGGGCATGAGTGAGATCACTGTCAGCGACGCCAGGGCGCGGCTGGCCAATGTCGTCGACTCCGCCCGTGTCGGACATAACCCCGTATATCTGACCCGTCGCGGCCAGCGGGTCGCCGCGGTCATCGACGCCGACGACCTCGACCAACTCATCGCGGCCGCGGAGGACCTGGCCGACATCGAGGCCGCCGCGGCCGCCCGCGCCGAGATCCGGGACGGCGAGCCGGCCATCCCGTGGGAACAGGTCAAGGCCGACCTCGGGCTGGCATGACGTACCAGATCCAGGTCGCGCCGGCCGCGGTCCGTCAGCTTCGCAAGCTGGACCCCGTCGCGCGGCGCCGCATCCAGGCCGCCATCGAGCTGCTGGCAGACCAACCCCGCCCGAGCGGTGCCAAGAAGCTGGTCGGCGGGGACGGCGAGTGGCGGGTCCGCACCGGCGACTTTCGCATCGTCTACGAGATCGACGATGATCTCCTGCTGGTCCTCGTCGTCGCTGTCGGGCACCGCCGCGACATCTACCAGCGCCGCTAACAACCCCGAACACCCACCCACCTCGAGTACGGCGGCACGCGGCTACTAGGACGCACGTGCGAATTGTCCGACTCCGGCGGATAGGCGGATTGCGTTGCACCGCTGTAGGCCGAGCTCAAGGTGCAACTGCACGGTTGCGACTGTGCCCAGATTCAAGAATGCTCACCTGACATGGGAGTACGCAGGGCGTTCGTGGCGCACCAGCGACGCGAGGCCGCCGTCTTCCAGGATCTGCGGGTGGCCCTACTCGCGGCTGGATGGCGCACTAAGGGCTCGTCAGTGAATAAGTGCTCCATATGGCTAGTTGGCAGCGATAATGCGGTATGGCTGTTGCTGGGGACGTGGAGTCGGTGTTGAAGGCAAAGTTCGAGGCGGTGCTGCCGCATCTGGACGAGCGCTCGGCGCGGCTGGTGCTGGCCGGTGAGGCGCGCGCGCTGGGTCATGGCGGGATCGCCGCGGTCGCGCGGGCCTCGGGGGCGTCCCGCTCGCGGATCCAGGACGGGGTCAACGAGCTGGAGTCCGGGACGGCGCCGAGCCCGCGGATCAGACGGGCCGGCGGGGGTCGCAAACCCGCGGAGCAGGCCGACCCGCGGCTGCTGCCGGCGCTGTTGGCGTTGGTCGAGCCGACCCGCCGCGGGGACCCGTGCTCGGCGCTGTCGTGGACCACGCTGTCGGTGCGCCACCTGGCTGCGGAGCTGACAGCGGCCGGGCACCGAGTCACCGGCCAGACGGTCGGAAAGCTGCTGCGGGCCAACGGGTTCAGCCTGCAGGCCAACGCCAAACAGCTCGAGGGTGGCGATCACCTGGACCGGGACGCGCAGTTCAGCTACCTCAACGACCAGGCCGCCGCGCACGCGGACGACGGGCAGCCGGTGATCAGCGTGGACACCAAGAAGAAGGAACTTGTCGGCAACTACAAGAACGGCGGCCGGGAGTGGCGCCCGGCCGGGGCCCCGGAACAGGTCAAGGTGCACGACTTCATCGACCCAGAGCTGGGCAAGGCCAACCCGTACGGCGTGTACGACGTGTCAGCCGACACCGGCTGGGTGACTGTCGGCACCGACCACGACACCTCCGCGTTCGCGGTCAACACGATCCGGTCCTGGTGGGCCGGCACCGGCCAGGCCGGCTATCCGCACGCGACCCGGCTGCTGATCACCGCCGACGGCGGCGGCTCCAACGGGTACCGCACCCGGGCCTTCAAGACCGAGCTGGCCGCGCTGGCAGAGCAGACCGGGCTGACGATCACCGTGTGCCACCTCCCGCCGGGCACCAGCAAATGGAACAAGATCGAGCACCGGCTCTTCTCGCATATCTCGATGAACTGGCGCGGCCGGCCCCTGACCAGCCACGAGGTCATCGTCAACACCATCGCCGCCACCCGCACCCGATCAGGCCTGGCCGTCCACGCCGAACTCGACACCGGCAGCTACCCGGTCGGCGTCAAGGTCCCCGACCAACAGATGAAAGCCCTCGAAGACGACGGCACCCTCACCCGCCACGACTGGCACGGCGACTGGAACTACACCCTCAACCCCAAAACTATGCATGTTGAAAACTGACAGGCCCTAACCACGAGCAGCTTCTCAACGATATCCAGGACGATGTGCTGGGCACCCAGTTGCAGGGCCTGG
>CAYYCE010000608.1:534-2381 GCA_964469635.1 uncultured Kineosporiaceae bacterium | reverse complement strand
TGAGCTCGCGCGGCTTGCGGAAGGCGCCGGTGAAGAACACCCGGAACATGTGCACCGTCATCGCGGCCAGGAACACCAGTGCCGCCCAGTGGTGGATCTGGCGCATGAGCATGCCGCCGCGGATGTCGAAGGAGATCCGCAGCGTCGAGTCGTAGGCCTCGGAGACGTGCTGGTTGACCAGTGGCGCGTACACGCCCTGGTAGGTGGTCTCGCCGGCACTCGGCACGAAGAACATCGACAGGAAGACGCCGGTCAGCAGAAGGATGATGAAGCTGTAGAGGGCGACCTCCCCGAGCATGAACGACCAGTGGTCGGGGAAGATCTTGCGGGCCAGGAACGTGACGCCCTTGCTCGAACCGAACCGCTCGTCGGTCCAGTTGGCCAGCTTGCCGGCTCTCGTCTTGCTCGTCATGGCGGTCATCCGCGCTCCCAGAAGCTCGGCCCGATCGGCTGGTTGAATCCTTCCGAGGCCACCAGGTACCCCGCGTCGTCGACGGCGATGGGCAGTTGCGGCAGCGGGCGACGGCCGGGGCCGAAGATCACCTTGCAGTTCTGCGTCAGGTCAAACGTCGTCTGATGGCACGGGCAGAGCAGGTGGTGGGTCTGCTGCTCGTACAGCGCGACCGGGCACCCCATATGAGTGCAGATCTTCGAGTAGGCGACGATCCCCTGGTAGGCCCCGGTCTGTGACTCCTTGGCGAGCAGGTCGGGATCGAGGCGCACCAGCAGGACGGCGGCCTTGGCCTTCTCCTCGAGATAGCCCGCGTCGCCCTCCTCGAGGCCTTCGGGCACCACGTGGACCACCGACCCCTGGACCAGGTCGGATGCCTTGATCCTGCCGCCCTCCGGGTCACGGACCAGGGCCGTCCCCTTCTCCCAGACGGTCTCCGAAAGCTTGTTCCCCGGCAGCGGCCCCAGGTCGCGGAGCAGCACCACGGCCGGCAGCGGAGCCAGCGCCATGGCGCCGATGAGCGAGTTGCGGATCAGCGGACGGCGGCCGAGCCCGGATTCCTCGGCCCCCTCGGTGAGGATGTCGACGGCCGCCCTGCGGTCCTCATCGCTGCCACGGATCTCATGGCGCTCCTCGGTCTGCTCCTCGTCCGGCATCAGCGTCTTGGCGTAGTGGACGGCGCCGGCGCCGATCCCGAACAGTGCCAGGAACAGGCCGAGGCCCAGGAGCAGGTTCGCCAACCGCACTCGGCCCAGGTAGTCGGCGAAGCCGAGGGTGCTGTCGTAGGGGACGGCGAAATAGGCCACCAGGGCCACGAGCGTGCCCAGGGCCGAGATCCCGAACAGCGTGGCCACCTGGCGCTCGGCGCGCTTGGCGGCGACCACGTCGACATCGGTCACCCGGTGCCGGTGGGGCGGCAGTCCCGGGTTCTGGAACTGGTCCGAGACCGCGACGGCACCGGCGTCGGCGCCCCTGGGGACGTCAGGAAGATTCTGGGTCTCGCTCACGATGACTTCGCTCCCAACCAGACGGCGCATCCGATCAGCAGTCCGAGCCCGGCCAGCCAGGCGACCAGACCCTCGGTCACGGGGCCGAACGACCCGAGGCCCAACCCGCCGGGGCTGGGCGCCTCCTCGACCGACTTCAGGAAGGCGATGATGTCGCGCTTGTTGTCCTTGGTGACGATCTGATCGGTGAACACGGGCATCGACTGCGGCCCGGTGACCATCGCCTCGTAGATGTGCTCGGGGGTGACACCGGACAGGCTCGGGGCGTACTTGCCGCGGGTCAGAGCGCCGCCCCGGGCTGCGAAGTTGTGACACATCGCACAGTTGGTGCGGAAGATCAGGGCGCCCGCGGAGACGTCGCCCTTGGCCGGATCGACCTCCTCGGCGGT
>CAYYCE010000608.1:0-524 GCA_964469635.1 uncultured Kineosporiaceae bacterium | reverse complement strand
GAGGCGACGTAGGCCGCAAGCTGGGAGATCTCCTCGTCGGAGAACTGCACCGGGCTCACCTTGGGCGCCTGAGGTCCGGTTTCCGCCATCGGCATCCGCCCCGTGCCGACCTGGAAGTCGACCGCGGCCGCACCCACCCCCACCAGGGACGGGGCGTTGCTCCGGCCCTCGGCGTTCAGGCCGTGGCAGGTGGAGCAGTTGGCGAGGAACAGCTTGTGGCCGGCGTCCACGTCGTCCGCCGCGGATGCGGCGGCCGAGGCCCTGCCCGACGTGGCTGCGGCGTAGAGCACTCCGGTGACGATCAGTCCGATCGCCACCAGGAGCACCGTCGCCAGCGGGTGTCGCCGCCTGGCTGCGAGTGCGGTCACGGTCTCTCTCCCGGTCGAGCAGGTGCGGTCAGGTGCATGCGGCGTCCTGCGGTGGACACTCCCACTGCTACTGCAGGACGTAGATCACGAGGAACAGGCCGATCCAGACCACGTCGACGAAGTGCCAGTAGTACGAGGTGACGATCGCGCTGGTCG
>CAYYCE010000607.1:0-2386 GCA_964469635.1 uncultured Kineosporiaceae bacterium | reverse complement strand
AGATTCCGTTCGAGGCGCAGGCGTCGACCATGCGCGCGATCGTGTAGTGCCACAGGTCCTGCTGGAAGATGGTGCGGTCGGCGTCGTAGCCGGGCGTCCCATCCGCTCCGGTCGGCGGGTCCTCGCGCACCAGATAGCCGGGGTGGCCGCCGCCGACGCGGGTGGTCTTCATCCGGCGGTTGGCGGCCAGGTCGGCCGGTCCGAGCGAGAGCCCCTGCATCCGTGGGCTGGCCCCGCAGATCTCCTCGACGTTGGCCACGCCACGCGCGGTCTCGAGGATGGCGTGGATCAGGATCGGTCGGGTCAGACCGGCCTTGGCCTCGAGTTGGGCGAGCAGCCGGTCGACGTAGTGGATGTCCTCGGCGCCCTCGACCTTGGGCACCATGACGACGTCCAGCGTGCTCCCGATGGCCGGGATGAGTGTGGTGAGATCGTCGAGCACCCAGGGCGAGTCGAGGGCGTTGATCCGGGTCCACAGCTGGGTGTCTCCGAAGTCTGTTGCCTGGGCGATCTGAACCAGACCGGCCCGGGCGGCCTCCTTGTTCTCGGCCTTGACGGCGTCCTCGAGGTTGCCGAGCAGGACGTCGACCTGCGCGGCCATGTCGGGGACCTTGGCCGCCATCTTCGCGTTCGACGGATCGAAGAAGTGGATCATCCGCGAGGGGCGGAACGGGATCTCCCGCGGCGGTGCGGGGGCTCCCACGGCCAGGGGTCGGAAGAAGTCCTTGGGGGGGCGCATGGCGCTCAGCCTAGGGGTGGCCGACCATCCCGCGGCGTCGCGCGGATCACACCCCGCCCGACCCGCTCCCACCCCGCGCGGTGCGGGTCAGTCCTCGCCCCAGGCCCGCGCGATCGCCGCGGCCAGGGCCCTCGGTACGCCACCCGAGGCGCGCAGCGGCAGGTGGCGGCCGTCCTCGACGACGGTCCGCCCGCCCACCACCACGGTGTCCACGTCGCTGGCGGAGGAGACCAGCGGGATCTGGGCCGGCAGCGCACCGGCCGTCCGCAACGAGCCCAGCCGCACGCCCACCAGGTCGCACAGCGCCCCGACCTCGATCCGGCCCGCCTCGGGCCAGCCGAGGGCCGCATGACCGGCGGGGGCCAGCGCGTCGACGAGTTCGTCGACCCCGAACCGGCCCCGGCGTCCGGAGATCAATCGCTCGTGCATCTCGAGCATCCGGGCCTCGCCCAGCATGTCGATCATCACGTGCTGGTCGCTGCCCAGAACGATCGCCGACCCGGCGTCGGCCAGCTCCCGCGCCGGGCCGATGCCGTCGGCCAGGTCCTGTTCGGTGCTCGGGCAGAAGCAGGCCGAGGCCCGCGAGGAACCCAGCAGCGCGACGTCCTGCGCCGTCAGGTGGGTCGCGTGGACGGCCGTGGTCGCCCACCCCAGCACCCCCTGGTCGGCGAGCAACTGGGTCGGGGTGCAGCCGTAGGCGGCCTGACACGCCCGGTTCTCCTCGGGCTGCTCCGACAGGTGCACGTGCAGCGGTCGCGGGTTCCCGTCCTCGCCCACGTCGGCGGCCACCACGACCGGCAGCTGATCGACGGGGACGGCGCGCACCGAGTGCACCGCAGCCGCCACCCGGAACATCTCGTCGTCGGCCAGCTCGCTGACCCGGACCGCCCAGTTCTCGGCGTCCCCGTCGTTGAAGCGCCGCTGAACCCCCTCGAGCGGGATGTCGAAACCTCCCCGCAGGTAGCAGGTGTCGAGCAGCGTGATCCGCAGCCCGGCCACGGAGGCCGCCTCCCGCAACGCCTCGCCCATCGCATTGGGATCGTCGTAGCGGGCCCCGCCCGGACCGTGGTGCAGATAGTGGAACTCGCCGACGCAGGTCACGCCGGCGAGCACCATCTCGGCGAAGACGGCGGTGGCGAGCTCGCAATAGGTGTCCGGGGCGAGCCGGTCGGCCAGGGCGTACATCCGGTCGCGCCAGGTCCAGAACGTACCGCCGTCGGCATGGGTGCGACCCCGCAACGCCCGGTGGAAGGCATGGGAGTGGGCGTTCGCGAATCCGGGCAGCACCAGCAGATCGAGCCGGACGTCGCCCGGGTGCGGTCCGGCGTCCCGCTCGACGGCCGTGATCCGGCCGTCCTCGCTCGCGGTGATCCGCACGCCCGAGGCCGCGCCTTTCGGCAGCCAGGCATGGGCACACCACCAGGTGCGCGTCACGGTGACATCCTGCCCGCGTCGCCACGCATCGACAACTCCCGCAGAACCCCCGACAGGGCGACGGTTCCGGACTCGCAGTCGGCATCCTCGGCCCACTCGTCGGGCGCGTGCGAGACGCCGGTGGGGTTGCGGACGAACAACATCGCCGAGGCGATCCCGGCCTGGGCGAGCACTCCGGCGTCGTGTCCGGCGCCCGTCGGCAGGACCGGGACC
>CAYYCE010000606.1:0-2387 GCA_964469635.1 uncultured Kineosporiaceae bacterium | reverse complement strand
GTTGACGTAGAAGTTGCCCGCCGCGAACCGCAGCGCCTCGGTGGCCTGGGCGATCGCCGCCCGGTCCTGGGCGATGATCGCCCCGGTCAGGGCATAGTCCGCCACGGACTCCATCTGCCGCAGCATGGCTTCGTAGGAGCGGTCGGGATAGACGTGCACGGCCAGGACCGGCCCGAAGTACTCGGTCGTGAGCATCTCGTCGACCGGGTCGGCGACCTCGACCACCGTCGGCCGGACGAACCAGCCCTGGGAATCGTCGTAGCTCCCGCCGGCGACCACCTCGAGCCCGGGCGTGGCGTGCGCCCGGTCGATGGCGGCGGCGTTCTTGGCGAACGCCCGCTCGTCGATCACCGCGCCCATGAAGTTGGACAGGTCGGTGACAGGCCCCATCGACAGTCCGTCCACCAGATCCACGAATTCCCGGCGCATCCGCCGCCAGAGCGAGCGCGGCACGTAGGCCCGCGAGGCCGCCGAGCACTTCTGCCCCTGGTACTCGAAGGCCCCCCGGATCAGCGCCGTCCGCAACACGTCGACGTCGGCCGACGGGTGGGCCACGACGAAGTCCTTGCCCCCGGTCTCGCCCACCAACCGGGGGTAGCCGCGGTAGCGCTCCAGGTTCTGAGCCACCGCGCGCCACAGCATCCGGAACGTCGGGGTCGAGCCGGTGAAGTGGATCCCGGCGAGGTCCCGGTGGCCCAGCGCCACCTCCGAGACCGCCTTGCCGTCACCGGTCACCAGATTGATCACGCCGGGCGGCAGCCCCGCCGCCTCGAGGACCTTCATGGTGAAGTGCGCCGAGAACATCTGGGTGGGTGCGGGTTTCCACAGCACCACGTTGCCCATCAGCGCCGGGGCGGTGGGCAGGTTGCCCCCGATCGCGGTGAAGTTGAACGGGGTGATCGCGTAGACGAACCCCTCCAGCGGACGATGATCGATCCGGTTCCAGATGCCCCTGCTGTGGGTCACAGGTTGCTCGGCCAGCAGCTCCCGGGCGAAGTGGACGTTGAACCGCCAGAAGTCGATCAGCTCGCA
Organism: uncultured Kineosporiaceae bacterium; assembly: GCA_964469635.1. GTDB lineage: Bacteria > Actinomycetota > Actinomycetes > Actinomycetales > Kineosporiaceae > JADJPO01. The sequence goes on along the minus strand of CAYYCE010000606.1, from coordinate 1,355 downwards.
GGCGGAATCGATCTCGGCCTGGTACGCGGTCTTGCTCTGCCCCAGCATGGTGGCCGCGTTGAGGGTCGAGCGCCACGGCCCGGACAGCAGTTCGGCGGCCTTGAGGAAGACGGCCGCCCGGTCGTCGAACGACAGCCCCCGCCACATCGGGGCGGCCTGTGCGGCGGCCGCGATGGCGTCGGCGGCGTCGTTCTGGGTGGCCGACCTCAGCGTCCCCAACCCCTGGCGACGGGCATGGGGCTGGACCACCCTGACCCGGCGCCCACCGCCCATGCGCTCGGTGCCGCCGATCACCATGGGCAGGTCGATCGGAGCGGCCGCGAGATCGACCAGCGAGGCCTCGAGAGAGACACGCTCGGACGAGGCCGGCGCGTAGTCGCGTACGGGTTCGTTGGCGGGGGCGGGAACGCGGGTCACGGCGTCCATCGCGGGCACCTCTCTCACGGCTGGGCCTCGGGTCGAGCGACGAAGCCACTCGCCTGGATGCCCCCGACCCTAGCGCCGAGAGCGGACTCGCCCGACTCAGATCAGATCGGGGATCTCGGTGACGTCGTACCAGAGCAGTTCGTGAGAGGCGGCCTCATCGAGCACGAAGAGGGCGTCCACGTCGCCGGCGTCGGCCGCGGGAAGCGCCATGACGGCGTCCGCGACCGCCGAGCGGACCTGCGGCGCGTCCTCGTCGACGTGCACGCTGGCGACGGCCGACAGGGGCACGGTGCAGCTGAGCCGGACGGCGGAGCGCACCGGCGAGGCGCCGGCCGGGGCCACGTCCGCCTCGGGAACGTCGGCGGCCACCACGACCCGGCGGTTCTCGTAGCGGGCCTCGGCCGCACAGTCCAGCGCCAGCAGCCGCAACGAGGCCTGGGCGGCCTCGGACAGCGCGACGTACTCGAACTCCTCGAGGTCGCCCTCGGTGTACCACTCCCGCACCGCCTCGGTGACGGCGTGCGCGGCGTATCCGGCGTCGAACCGGCCCGCGACATAGGCGCCGGCGAGGGTGGCCAGGGTGGCGGGCAGGTACACCCTCCTCATCGAGCGGCCTCCACGGTTTCGGCGAGCGAGTCGAGCAGACACTGCCCGAGTACGTCGAGGTCGTACATCGCGTCTTGGTCGCCGTACAGACCGTAGTGGACCCGGCCGTGATAGGACGTCAGCCCGATGCTGAGGGCCTGGCCCCGGGCCAGCGGGATCACGGGATAGCTGGCCCGCATCCGCGAACCGTGCAGGTACAACGGGTCCTGCGGGCCGGGCACGTTGGTGACGACGAGGTTGAACATGTGACGGGACAGGCCGCTGGCCACGCGGGCGCCGAGGGAGTGCAGGGTGGGCGGGGCGAAACCGGCGATGCCGGCGAT
>CAYYCE010000605.1:0-2389 GCA_964469635.1 uncultured Kineosporiaceae bacterium | reverse complement strand
GGGGTGGCCGGGCTGGAGGCCACACTCGGACAGCGCGGCGTGTCGAGCAACTACGCCTATCACCTGGCCCCGACCACCTGGGAGTTCATCCGCAACACCACCGGTGGCACGGCCGTCTTCACCCAGCCCAACGGCGCGATCAAGTGCGCCGGGGCCCCCCAGAAGATCGCCTACCTGGCGGCCGACTACTGGCGCCGCCAGGGCGTTCTCGACGACATCGACGTCCACCTGGTGCTGCCCACTCCGGGCATGTTCGGCGTACCCGAGTTCGCCCGGATCCTCGAGGACGTCGTCCGCCGCTACGGCATCACGGTCCACTTCAGCAGCGAGGTCGTCGAGATCGACGGCGACGGCCGCGAGATCGTCATCCGCAACCTGAACGACGACACCAAGTCGAGCCTGGGATACGACGTGATGCACGTGGTCCCGCCGCAGTCGGCCCCCGACTGGGTGCGCACCGGGCCGCTCGCCGACCCCGCCAGCCCGGCCGGGTACATCGAGGTGGACAAGCACACGCTGCAGCACGTGCGGTACCCGAACGTCTTCGCGCTCGGCGACGCCTCGAACACCCCCAACTCCAAGACCGGGGCGGCGGTGCGCCACCAGGCCCCGGCGCTGGTCGCGAACCTGCAGGCACATCTGGCCGGCGCTCCCCTGACGGCCTCCTACGACGGCTACGCGTCCTGCCCGTTGACCACGGCCCGCGATCGCATGCTGTTGGCGGAGTTCGACTACAGCATGAGGCCGGCGCCGAGCATCCCGATGCTCAACACCAAGCGCGAGCACCGCGACTTCGGCCTGCTCAAGAAGGTCGGACTGCCGGCGCTCTACTGGAACCTGATGCTGCGCGGTCTGGCCTAGCGTCCCCGATTATACCCCCGGGGGTACACTGTCCGGAAGCGGTGGCGTTCCGCGCCACGACCGGGCAGGAGGCCTGATGGACATCGAGGACGACGAGGCGCGGCAGATCATCCACCGGTTGCGTCGTGCGCGTGGCCAGATCGACGGGGTGATCGCCATGATCGAGGAGGAGCGCAGCTGCCGCGACATCGTCACGCAGCTCGCCGCCGCCTCACGGGCGCTCGACCGGGCGGGCTTCAAGATCGTGGCCAGCAGTCTGCGGCAGTGCATGGTGGGCGACGGCGGCAACGACGGAATGTCCACCGAGGAGCTCGAGAAGCTGTTCCTCTCCCTGGCCTGATCTCCGCTGCGGCACCATCACGGTGCGCGACGGGGTGGTTCAGGCCACCTGGAACGAGCGCTTGGACAGCCCGAAGAAGTAGCCCTCGATGGTGGTGTCCACCGGGCGCTCAGCGTCCTCGGCCGCGCCCAGGGTGACGAACAGCGGCGTGAAGTGCTCAACCGTCGGGTGGGCATAGGGCATGCCGGGCGCTCTGTCGGCGAAACCGGCCAGCTCCTCGATGTCCCCGTGCCTCAGCGCCTCGGCGGCCCAGGTGTCGAAGTCGCGGGACCAGTCCGGAGCGGGCGCCGTCCCGGTGAACTGGGCGCGGGTCAGGAACGGCAACCCGTGCGTCAGGAACCCCGACCCGATGATCAGGGTGCCCTCCTCGCGCAGCTCGCGCAGCCGCCGTCCGAGCCCCAGCAGCCGGTGCGGGTCCTGCGTCGGCAGGCTCAGCTGCAGCACCGGGACATCGGCCGCGGGGTACATCGCCATCAACGGCACCCAGGCCCCGTGGTCCAGTCCCCGGCTCGCGTGGCGGTGGACGCCCTCGCCGTCCGGCAGCACGGCGGCCACCCGGTCGGCCAGTTCGGCGGCGTCCGGTGTGGGGTAGGTCAGCCGGTTGTACAGCGGGTCGAACCCGGAGAAGTCGTAGACCAGCGGCGTGCCGGCCGCGGGCCTGCTGACGGCGAGCGGCGCGGTCTCCCAGTGGGCGCTGACGATCAGGATGTTCCTCGGCTTGGGCATCGACAGCGACCAGTCGAGCAGCTCGCGCATCCAGGTGGAGCTCTCCAGCAGCGGCGGCGCGCCATGGCCGAGGTAGAGCGCCGGCAGTGCGCCGTCGTCCGGGGCCCAGGCGCGCTGCGAGGCGGTCGCGGGCAGCGCCTCACGTCGGAACGTCTGGTACGGGTGCTCGGTCATCGAATCTCCTTGAACTTTCAACTAGCATACCCCGGGGATCGCCGGGACGCAACGGCCGCGGGGTGGGCCGGCTCCGTCCGGCGTTTGGTGAGCCACACTCGGCGCGTACTGGTTCCCGGTGGAGCCGGCTGCCGCCAGGCTAGAGGGATGAGCGCAGCGCAACGTTGGGCCCAGCAACTGGCGGCCTGGACGATTCCCCGCGAGATCCTGGACCAGGCCCCCACCTCGCCCTGGATCCACCCGGTCGAGTTGTTCCAGGTCGACGGCAGCGAGATCGCCGACTCCCCG
>CAYYCE010000604.1:1782-2413 GCA_964469635.1 uncultured Kineosporiaceae bacterium | reverse complement strand
CAAGTACGGCAAGGCGACGCCCGAGGCGCTGGTCGAGTCGGCGGTCTGGGAAGCGAGCCTGTTCGAGGAGCACGACTTCCATGACTTCAAGATCAGCGTGAAGCACAACGACCCGGTCGTCATGGTGCGCGCCTACGAGATGCTCGCCGAGCGCGGGGACTGGCCGCTGCACCTGGGGGTCACCGAGGCCGGACCGGCGTTCCAGGGCACGATCAAGTCATCGGTCGCGTTCGGGGCCCTGCTCGGCCGGGGCATCGGCGACACCATTCGCGTGTCCCTGTCCGCCCCGCCGGTCGAGGAGGTGAAGGTCGGCATCGCCATCCTGCAGTCGCTCAACCTGCGCGAGCGCAAGCTGGAGATCGTCTCCTGCCCCAGCTGCGGCCGCGCCCAGGTCGACGTGTACAGCCTGGCCGACAAGGTCACCGCCGCCCTCGACGGTCTCGAGGTGCCGCTGCGGGTGGCCGTCATGGGCTGCGTGGTCAACGGTCCCGGCGAGGCGCGGGAGGCAGACCTCGGGGTGGCCTCGGGCAACGGCAAGGGCCAGATCTTCGTCAAGGGCGAGGTGGTCGCCACCGTCCCGGAGTCCCAGATCGTCGAGACCCTGGTCGAGTACGCCATGCAACTGGCGCAA
>CAYYCE010000604.1:0-1772 GCA_964469635.1 uncultured Kineosporiaceae bacterium | reverse complement strand
AGACCGAGGGGCAGGCCGAGGGGCAGTCGGCGGCCGACTCCGCCGGGTGACGCCGGGATCACCGATCCCCCGCCACCTGAGAGGATGACGCCGTGTTCCGGGCGTCGTTGCGGGTCATGGACCGCGCCGATTTCGAGGAGGCGCTGGCCGTGTGCGACCGCGATCCGGTGGCGAACGTCTTCGTCGCCGCGCGGCTGTACGCCCACGGCATCTCCCGCAGCGGCGGCGGCGAGCTCTGGGGCTACTACCAGGGCGGATCCCTGGTCTCGCTGTGCTGGTCAGGAGCCAACCTGGTTCCGGTCCAGGCGGACCCGGACGCCGTCGAGGCGTTCGCGGCCCGGGCCCGCCGTCACGGCCGGCACTGCTCCTCGATCGTTGGACCGGCGGAGGTCGTCTCCGCCCTGTGGGCGCTGCTCGAGCCGTACTGGGGCCGGGCCCGGGAGGTGCGCAGGGACCAGCCGCTGATGGCGATCGCCGACGAGCCCAAGGTGGCGCCCGACCCGGCCGTCCGGCGTGCCCTCACCGAGGAGCTGGACCTGGTCACCCCGGCGTGCATCGCGATGTTCACCGAGGAGGTCGGCTACTCGCCCGTGCTGGCCGACGGCGGGTCGCTCTATCGGGCGCAGGTCGGCAGCCTGGTGGCGGGCGGCCGCTCCCTGGTCCGGATCGACCTCGGACCGGTGGGTCCGGAGGTGGTGTTCAAGGCCGAGATCGGCTCGGTGACACCGCAGGCCGTTCAGGTCCAGGGGGTGTGGGTGAACCCGGTGCACCGCGGCCGGGGGCTGGCCGCCCCGGGAATGGCCGCCGTGGTTGACAGCTGCCGTCGCGACCTGGCCCCCGTGACCTCGCTGTACGTCAACGCCTTCAACGTCCGCGCCGTCCGGGTCTATGAACGGGTGGGTTTCACCCGCGTCGGCACCTTCTCCACGGTGCTGTTCTGAGTCTGGGCCGGCTCGCGGGCGGGTCCCACCGAGGCTCGTCGCCGTCGAGGCCGCCGGTTCGCCCGCGGAGCACGGGCGGGGCGGGGCGGAAACCGTTCGGGGCAGTGGCCCGAGCCCGACTATCCTCGCCAGCGTGAGCGAGCTACTACGGATGTCCACCCTGTTCCTGCGCACCCTGCGCGACGACCCGGCCGACGCCGAGGTACCCAGCCACAAGCTGCTGGTGCGCGCCGGGTACATCCGCCGCGCCGCCCCCGGAATCTACTCCTGGCTGCCGCTCGGGTATCGGGTCTACCGCAACGTCGAACGGGTGGTCCGCCAGGAGATGGACGCCGCGGGCTTCCAGGAGGTGCACTTCCCGGCGCTGCTGCCGCGCGAGCCCTACGAGGCGAGCGGCCGCTGGACCGAGTACGGCGACAACCTGTTCCGGTTGAAGGACCGCCGCGGCAACGACTACCTGCTCGGGCCCACCCACGAGGAGATGTTCACCCTGCTGGTCAAGGACTTGTACTCCTCGTACAAGGACCTGCCGCTGTCGATCTATCAGATCCAGACCAAGTACCGCGACGAGGCCCGCCCCCGGGCCGGGTTGCTGCGCGGTCGCGAGTTCGTCATGAAGGACTCCTACTCCTTCGACGTGGACGACGCCGGTCTCGAGGCCTCCTACCTCAAGCACCGCGAGGCCTACATCAAGACCTTCGATCGTCTCGGCCTCGACTACGTGATCGTCTCGGCCATGTCGGGTGCCATGGGCGGGTCCAAGAGCGAGGAGTTCCTGCAGCCCACCGAGGTCGGCGAGGACACCTTCGTGCGCTGCGGCTCCTGCGGGTA
>CAYYCE010000603.1:0-2428 GCA_964469635.1 uncultured Kineosporiaceae bacterium | reverse complement strand
ACCCTCGGTCTGCAGACCTACCTCACTGCCGGACCCAAGGAGACCCGGGCCTGGACGATCCACCAGGGCTGGACGGCTCCCCAGGCGGCCGGGGTCATCCACACCGACTTCCAGCGCGGGTTCATCAAGGCGGAGGTCGTGTCGTTCGACGACCTCGTCGAGGCCGGGTCGATGGTGGCCGCCAAGGCCGCCGGGAGGGTCCGCATCGAGGGCAAGGACTATGTCATGGCGGACGGGGACGTCGTCGAGTTCCGCTTCAACGTCTAGGCGGTAGGCCGGGCACCCGGGCGTGCGATCCGAGAGTCCACCCCGGTCCGCTCCTGCCCCCGGGCGCCGCCGGCATGGGGCCCGCCGGGCCGCGGCCGTCGGTGCCCAAGTTAGGCTACCCTTACCAGGTCCTTTGGTTCTCTTCGTGATGGGTGGGCCCGTTGACGTCCTCGCAGGTGACGCTTCTCGGTGCGATCGCGGGGGCGACGATCTTCCTGGGTCTGCCGTTGGGTCGGGTCCGGGCGCGGATCCCGCGGACCCGGGCGTGGCTGAACGCGGTGGCCACAGGGATCCTGCTGTTCCTGCTGTGGGATGTGCTCGCGCATGCCTGGGAGCCCATCGACGCCGCTCTGGCGCAGCGCCGGGCCGGGACGGTGGCCGGCCTGGCGGTGGTGTTCGTGGCCGGGCTGGGGGTCGGTCTACTGTCACTGGTCTACTTCGACCGCTGGGTGGCCCGCCGCCCGCCGCCCCGGCCGAGCCTGGGGCCGGGGGCGGCGAGCGTCGCCGAGTTCACCCAGAGCCCTCCGTCGACCGCGCGCTCGCTGGCGCTGATGATCGCCACCGGGATCGGGCTGCACAACTTCGCCGAGGGGCTGGCGATCGGCAACAGCGCCGCCACCGGTGAGCTGTCCCTGGCGGTCCTGCTGGTGGTCGGGTTCGCCACCCACAACGCCACCGAGGGCTTCGGCATCGTGGCCCCGATGGCCGCCGAACGGGTCCGGCCCTCCTGGGGCTACCTGGTGCTGCTCGGCCTCATCGGCGGCGGCCCCACGATGCTCGGCACCATCGTCGGGCAGCAGTTCACCAGCGACGCCGTCAGCGTCGCGTTCCTCACCCTGGCCGCCGGGTCGATCCTCTTCGTCATCGTCGAGCTGCTAGCGGTGTCCCGACGGTTCAACATGAAGACCATCACCACGTGGGGCTTGCTGCTGGGTCTGCTGCTCGGTTTCGCCACCGACGCCATCGTCACCCTCGCCGGCGCCTGACCAGGCCCGGCTGCACCAACATGAGCCCCGGCCACCGGCGCGGGGGTATGGGGGTTCCCCCCAACGCGGACGTGGTTCAGGGCGGTGGTTCGCCGTTCACGCCTTCTTGGCCCGGCCGGGGCGTGCGCGGCATGTCCGCTGCGCCGTGACGATGCGGGTCTGTGGTCGTGGCGTGACGGAGCGCTATTGTGGGTGACGAGTCACCCAAACAAGGGGTAGCGATGGCGAATGTCAGCCGAAGGACCCGGGACGAGACCCGCAGGCGGCTGATCGAGGCCGGTGCCGCGCATGTTGCCCGCGACGGGCTGGAGCGCGCCAGTGTCGACGCCATCGCGATCGATGCGGGCTATGCGAAGGGCACGTTCTACAACTACTTCGACAGCAAGGAGGTGATGTTCGGCGCGGTGATCGCCGAGTGGGCGCGCCGGGCAGCGGAGGGCAACCCCGTGGCCGATGACCCGACGGCCGGCACCAGGGCGCGCCTGCTGGCCCTGGCTGAAGCGGATGTGCGGGTGGTGCGCGAGGAAGAGCCGTTCGCCAAGGTCGTGATCCGTGAGGCCCTGGCGTTCCGGCCGGAAACCCATCCCCTGGTGCTCGAGCACTTGTCGCCATTCATCGGCAAGGTGGCCCTGGTGTTGGGCGATGGGATCGCTGCGGGCGAGATCAGGGCCGACCGGCCGACGATGCAGCATGCCGTGATGTTCAGCGGCCTTCTCGCGCTCCACTACGCGCAGCATTGGGGCAGCGGCGGCACGTGGCCGACGTTGGACGAGGTGCCGGCGTTGGTGGTCAGCGCGTTTCTCGACGGGGCGGCATTGCGGAGGCAGGCATGAGCAGCTTCGTCTGGATGAAGGTCTTGGAATCGGCACCCGAGCGCTATGACCGCGGCATTCGGATGCTCAGCAGCGGTCGCATCGACGCGGTCTACGAGCGCATCGCCGCGCTGGCCGCGGAACCGGGATGGCGGGTGCTCGACATCGGCTGCGGCACCGGCGCTGTGTCGATCGCCTGCGCGGCCCGCGGGGCCGAGGTGACGGGCATCGACATCAACGCCGAGATGCTGGAGACGGCGCGCGACAAGCCGGTTCCGGATGGCGGCACCGTGGCATTCGTCCAAATGGCCGCGGCCGAGGTCGAGGACCACTTCGCCAAGGCGAGCTTCGACGCGGTGGTCT
>CAYYCE010000602.1:0-2431 GCA_964469635.1 uncultured Kineosporiaceae bacterium | reverse complement strand
AGTTCCGCGGCCCAGGCGGCGTCGTCCTCGCCGAGGACATCGCACAGCTGTCCCGGCGTCCACACGTAGGTGAATCCCTCGACACCGTGGCGCACGCCGTCCGCACCGATCAGCGGGGTGTCGGCGTCCAGCGAGGACGCCAGCCCGCCCTCGGCGGTACCGAGTGCAGCCATCATCCAGTCGCAGGTCTCCACCGCGACCCGGGCGCCGGTGCCCTCGCCGGTCAGCCGCCACCAGTGCAGGTACACCCGGGCGAGCAGGGCGTTGTCGTAGAGCATCTTCTCGAAGTGCGGCACCACCCAGGCGGCATCGACGGAGTACCGGGCGAAGCCGCCCGCGAGCTGGTCGTACATGCCGCTGTGGGCCATCGCGCGCAGGGCACGTCCCGCCGCCGCCAACGCGAGCTCACCGCTGTCCCCAGCGTCCTGGCCCGCGGCCTCCGGCTCCAGCCGTCTGCGGGCGGCGTGGCGCAGCAGGAACTCGACCGTGGTCGACGGCGGGAACTTGGGCGCCGCGCCGAACCCGCCGTGCTCGTGGTCCTCGGAGGCCAGCAGGGTCCGGACGGCGCGCTCCAGCAACTCCCGGTCGAGGGTGGCGCCCGTCGGCGTGATCGGCTGCCGGGCGAGGGCCGCGGAGATCCGCTCACCGACGGACTCGACCTCGCCGCGGCGCACCGCCCAGGTGTCGTGGACGGCAGTGAGCACCTGCGTGAACGAGGGCAGCCGGCCGGTCGGGACCGGGGGGAAGTAGGTGCCGGCGAAGAACGGGAGGCCCCGTGGGGTGCAGAAGACGGTCGTCGGCCAGCCGCCCTGCCCGGTCATCGCCTGGGTGGCCGCCATGTACACGGCGTCCACGTCCGGGCGTTCCTCGCGGTCGACCTTGATGCTGACGAAGTGCTCGTTCATCAGCGCGGCCGTGGCGGGGTCCTCGAAGGACTCGTGGGCCATCACGTGGCACCAGTGGCAGGCCGCGTAGCCGATGGAGACCAGCACCGGGACGTCCCGGCGACGGGCCTGCTCGAAGGCCTCCTCGCCCCACGGCCACCAGTCGACGGGGTTGTCCCGATGTTGGACCAGGTAGGGCGAGGTGGCCGTGGCCAGCCGGTTGGTCATAACGGGTCCTCCTCCTGCGTGCCCCCTTCCCACGGGCACGACGTCACGTCGCACCCGCTCGACGGGCACAGCGTGACGTCGTGCCCAACTCCGGGGGGCCGTGGGTGGCGGCGGGGTCAGTCGGCGGAGTCGGCGGTTCCGATCGCCTCGTCCGTGCCGTCCGTGCCGTCCGGACCGTCGGTGCCGGCGCTGCCGGTCGTGCCGTCGGTGCCGGCGCTGCCGGTCGTGCCGTCGGCCTCGGCAGCGGCGGGGTCGGGGCTGTAGCGCACCTTGCGCAGGTGATGGGTCATGCTGCGGAACAGGAGGTACACCGCCACCGCCAGGAAGAACACCACCAGGAAGCCCGGCAGACCGGGCCCGAACCCCTTCTCGCCGGGATCCTCGGCCGCCGCCAGCGTCAGCGCCACCCAGGCCACCATGACCCTCACACCCTCACGTGCTCGTGGACCCCGGCGAACAGATCGTCCTCCGGTGTCGGTGCGTCCACCAGGGAGCGCACCAGTTGGAATTCCTCCGTGGGCCAGATCCTGCGCTGCAGATCCAGTGGGATCGAGAAGAACCAGCCGTCGGGATCGACCTGGGTGGCGTGCGAGAGCAGGGCCCGGTCGCGCGCCTCGAAGTAGTCGGCGCACTCGACCCGCGTCGTGATCGGCGCGTCCGGCTCCTCGGAGTGCTCGCGATCCTCGGCTCGCCGCTCGATCCACGCCTCGAACGGCGATGGCAGCCCCTCGGCGAGGATCGCCTCGTGGATCGTGTTCATCTTCGCCCACGAGAAGATCCGGTCGTAGTACAGCTTGAGCGGCTGCCAGGGGTCCCCCGCGCGCGGGTACCGGGTGGGGTCCCCGGCCGCCTCGAAGGCCGCCACCGAGATCTTGTGGCACATGATGTGATCCGGGTGCGGATAGCCCCCGTTCTCGTCATAGGTGATCATGACATGGGGCCGGAAGGCCCGCACCAGCCGCACCAGCGGACCCGTCGCGACCTCGACCGGTTCCAGGGCGAAGCACCCCGGCGGCAACGGCGGCGGCGGATCGCCCTCGGGCAGCCCGGAGTCGACGAAGCCCAGCCACTGGTGGCGTACGCCCAGGACGTCGACCGCGCGGGCCATCTCGTGCCGCCGGAACTCGGCGATGTCGCGCAGCACCTCAGGGTCGTTCTGCAGCTTGGGGTTCAGCACGTCGCCGCGCTCGCCCCCGGTACAGGTCACGACCATGACGTCGACGCCCTGGGCCACGTACCGGGCCAGGGTCGCCGCGCCCTTGCTGGACTCGTCGTCCGGATGCGCGTGCACCGACATCAGTCGCAGCCCCGCCGTCACC
>CAYYCE010000601.1:0-2436 GCA_964469635.1 uncultured Kineosporiaceae bacterium | reverse complement strand
GACCGGGGCCAACGTGGTGACCACCGAGTTCTCCGACTGGGCGACGAACTGCCCGGAGTACAAGGTGACCGCCGTCCAGGTCGAGCCCGCCGCCCACCGTGCCGACGAGCTGGGGGTGGCCACCGGCGCGGACGCCGCGCGGCCGGCGCCCGCCCCGCTCAGCCCGGTGGCCGGGGAGTAGGGGGATGACCCCCGATGCCCAGGTGAGGATGGCGAACGACATCGCCCGTCAGTTCGCCCACCTCGATCACGACGCCGCGGTGGCGGCGGTCGCTGCCCACCTGGCGTCGTTCTGGGAGCCGCGGATGCTGGCACATCTGCGGGCGGTGGTCGATGCGGGCAGCGACGGGCTCGATCCGCTCGCCCGGGACGCCGCGGCGACGCTGGCAGGGTGAACGTTCAGGCCGTCGACGCCAGATGGGCCTCGAGGGCCCGGCCCGTGGGCAGGGCCGCATTGCCCAGCGCGGCGCACTTGCGCGCAGCCGCCCAGGCGGCGATGCGGTAGGCCTGCTCGGTCGGGGCGCCCGCCGCGACCGCGAAGGCCAGGGCGCCGTGGAAGGCGTCGCCGGCTCCACAGCTGTCGACCGTCTCGACCGGTTCGGGCTCGAATCGGTGGGATCCGGCGGCGTCGCGGTAGAGGCCGCCGCGTTCGCCCCGGGTGGCGGCCACCACCCGGGGCCGAAAGGACTCGAAGGCGGCCTGCAGCGCGTCCTCCAGGGCGAGGTCGGGCCGCCAGGCGGCGAAGAACTTCGCGGGGGCGACGATGTGGTCGACGCCGCGCAGGAGCTCGACACTCCAGGGCTTGTACGACCCGGTGTCGAGGACCACCGGGATCCCGGCGGCGCGGCAGGCCTCGATCGCCGGGGTGGTCAGGTCCGGGTCGGTGCAGTCGATCAGGACGGCGTCGGCGTCGCGGACCGCCGCGTCCACGGCGGCGGTGATCGCCGCGTCGGCGGGGGGTGAGGGCATCCACAGGATGGTCCGTGACCCGGTCTGCGGGACCAACAGGGCGCAGGAGTGCGGGCCCGGTCCGGGGGTCTCGAACCAGCGGGTCTCGACGGGTTCGGCGGCCATCTCGTGGCGCAACAGGTTCGCCTGGGAGTCGGTGCCGCACATGGCCAGCAGCCGGGTGCGGGCACCGAGACGTCCCGCGGTGATCGCCCCCCGCCCGGCGGGTCCGCCGACGGCCACGTCGTGGCGCAGGACGCGGTTCTCGCTACCCTCCGCCGGGTGCCCGGCCAGCGTGTAGAGGTGGTCGACGGTCGCCATCCCGACGGCCGCGACGGCGGGAACCCTGGACATGGCCCGACTGTACGGCGGGCCCTGTGCTCGATCGCCCGGGAGGCGACGTCGCGAGTGGGGGTGAGGCCGAAGAGGCGGTCCCCCGCCGATCCGCCGGCGCCGGGTCAGTGGATCTCGACGGGTTCGATGTCGTCGGTCCGTTCGATCCCGAACACCTGCGCATAGAACGACAGCTCGGCCTCCAGGGCGCGCCGCACGTTCTCGGCGCGCCGGAACCCGTGTCCCTCACCCTCGAAGGCCAGATAGGCGTGTGGGACGCCGTGCTCGCGCAGCCCGGCCACGATCAGCTCTGCCTGGGACGGCGGCACCACCTCGTCGTCCAGGCCCTGCAGGACGATCAGCGGCCGGTCGAACTCCGCGATATGGCTGAGCGGCGATCGCTGCCGGTACACCTCCTCCGCCTCGGGGTAGGGCCCGACGATGCGGTCCAGGTACCGGGACTCGAACTTGTGCGTGTCCCGCGCCAGGGCCGCAAGCTCGCTGACTCCGAAGTGGCTCGCCCCGGCCCCGAAGACGTCACCGGTGGCCAGGGTCAGCAGCACCGTGAAGCCGCCCGCGCTGCCGCCGGTGATCACCATCCGCGCGGGGTCGACGAGCCCCTGCTCGGCCAGCCATCGCGCCCCGGCGGCGCAGTCCTCCACGTCGACGACGCCCCAGGCGCCGTCGAGCAGCCGTCGGTAGTCGCGTCCGTATCCGGTGCTGCCGCCGTAGTCGACCTTGAGGACGGCGAACCCCCGGCTGGTCCAGAACTGGGTGGCCAGGGAGAACGACGGGTCCGAGGCCGCCGTGGGCCCGCCGTGCACCTGGACCACCAGCGGCGGCAGGTCCCCGTCCGGGGCCTGGATCCCGGCGCCGGCCGGGGCGAAGAACCAGCCGTGCGCCGTCCGCCCGGCGGCGCTGGGAAAGCTCACCGCGCGGGCGGTCGAGACCGTGGCCAGGCCGTGGTCGTCCCCGGAGAGCAGCTCGGTCCAGGTGGTCCTGTCCCTGCTCTCGATCACCGACGGCCCCCGGGTCGCCGACGTGCCGATCGCCAGGAGGCGGCCGCCGTCCGCCCGCAACGGCTCCAGGTTCAGGTAGCCGGTGACCTGGTCGGTCGCCGAGCCGTCCGCGCCCACGGTGACCAGGTGCGCGCCC
>CAYYCE010000600.1:0-2439 GCA_964469635.1 uncultured Kineosporiaceae bacterium | reverse complement strand
ACCTGTCGGACCACCCCGCCGACTGCGCCGACCGGCCCGGCGGGGCCGACTGCGAGCTGCATGCCCTGGCCGCATCGGTGGGTCTCGAACGGGTGCGCTACCCGTCGCACGGGCACGAGCACGCCGCCGCCGAACCCGACGCCTCGAACCCGTACTTCACCTTCGACGAGGCCTCGTGCATCGTCTGCTCGCGGTGCGTCCGGGCCTGCGACGAGATCCAGGGCACCCTGGCGCTGACCGTCGAGGGCCGCGGATTCGGCTCGAAGATCGCCGCCGGTGAAGGGGTCTCGTTCTTCGACTCCGAGTGCGTCTCGTGCGGGGCGTGCGTGCAGGCCTGCCCGACGACGGCGCTGCAGGAGAAGTCCGTGGTCGCCCTCGGCATGCCGGACCGGGTGGTGCGGACGACGTGCGCCTACTGCGGCGTGGGCTGCTCGTTCCGCGCCGAACTGCGCGGCGACGTCGTGGTCCGGATGGTGCCGGACAAAGACGGCGGCGCCAACGAGGGTCACTCCTGCGTCAAGGGGCGGTTCGCCTGGGGCTACGCCACCCACGCCGAGCGGATCACGACGCCGATGATCCGCGAGTCGATCGACGAGCCGTGGCGCGAGGTCACCTGGGACGAGGCGATCGGCCACACCGCGCGGCGGCTGCGCGAGATCCAGGCCACGCACGGCGTCGGCTCCATCGGCGGCATCACGTCCTCGCGGTGCACCAACGAGGAGGTGTACGTCGTCCAGAAGATGGTGCGGGCGGCGTTCGGGAACAACAACGTGGACACCTGCGCCCGGGTCTGTCACTCACCGACCGGCTACGGGCTGAAGACCACGTTCGGCACCTCGGCGGGCACCCAGGACTTCGCCTCCGTCGCGAAGGCCGACGTGATCCTGCTGATCGGGGCGAACCCGACCGACGGGCACCCGGTGTTCGCCTCGCGGCTGAAGCGACAGCTGCGGCAGGGTGCCCGGCTGATCGTCGTCGACCCGCGCCGGATCGACCTGGTGCGCACCCCGCACGTCGAGGCCGCTCACCACCTGCAGCTGCAACCGGGCACCAATGTCGCCGTCGTGAACGCGCTGGCGCATGTCGTGGTCACCGAGCAGCTGATGGACGCCGAGTTCGTGGCCGAGCGCTGCGAGGGCACGGACGAGTGGGTGGACTTCATCTCCCGCCCGGAGAACTCGCCCGAGGCGGTCGAGCAGATCACCCGGGTGCCGGCGTCCGAACTGCGGGCGGCGGCACGGCTGTACGCGTCGGCGCCCAACGCGGCGATCTACTACGGCCTCGGGGTCACCGAGCACTCCCAGGGCTCGACCATGGTGATGGGCATGGCGAACCTGGCCATGGCCACCGGGAACATCGGTCGGGAGGGGGTCGGGGTCAACCCGCTGCGCGGCCAGAACAACGTGCAGGGGTCCTGCGACATGGGCTCCTTCCCCCACGAGTTCCCCGGGTACCGGCACGTCTCCGACGACGCGGTTCGGGGGGTCTTCGAAACCCTTTGGGGCAGAACGCTTCAGTCCGAACCTGGGCTGCGGATCCCGAACATGTTCGACGCGGCGGTCGACGGCACGTTCAGGGCGCTCTACATCCAGGGCGAGGACCTGGCGCAGTCCGACCCGAACACCGCCCACGTGCTGGCGGCGCTGCGGGCGATGGAGCTGGTCGTCGTCCAGGACCTGTTCCTCAACGAGACCGCCAAGTCGGCCCATGTGTTCCTGCCGGGGACCTCGTTCCTGGAGAAGGACGGCACGTTCATCAACGCCGAGCGGCGGATCAACCGCGTCCGCCCGGTGACCGGGCCGATGAACCGGGACGCGACCGGGTCGGGCAGGCACGAGTGGCAGATCGTTTGCGAGGTGGCGCAGGCCATGGGCTACCCCATGAGCTACGAGCACCCGAGCCAGATCATGGACGAGATCGCCGTGACCACACCGACGTTCACCCGGGTGAGCTTCGACCGTCTGGACCGCGAGGGGTCGGTGCAGTGGCCGTGCAACGACGCCGCGCCGAACGGGACCCCGATCATGCACGTGGACCGGTTCGTGCGGGGCAAGGGGCATTTGGTGCCGACGCCCTACGTGCCGACCGAGGAACGCTCGACCCGCGCCTTCCCGCTGATCCTGACCACGGGGCGGATCCTGACCCAGTACAACGTCGGCTCGCAGACCCGCCGGACGGCGAACGTCGCCTGGCATGCCGAGGACGTCCTGGAGATCCATCCGCACGACGCCGAGGTGCGCGGTATCGCCGACGGCGAGGTGGTGCGGTTGGCCTCCCGGGTGGGCGAGACCGTGCTGCGGGCCCGGATCGCCGAGCGGATGCCCGTGGGCGTCGTGTACACGACGTTCCACCATCCGGTGACCGGGGCCAACGTGGTGACCACCGACTTCTCCGACTGGGCGACGAACTGCCCGGAGTACAAGGTGACCGCCGTCCAGG
>CAYYCE010000599.1:0-2442 GCA_964469635.1 uncultured Kineosporiaceae bacterium | reverse complement strand
CTTGATCGAGGGCAACCACGTGGCCGACAACGAGGCCGAGGGAGTGCTCTACGAGACCAGCTACAACGTGCGGATCACCGGGAACACCTTCGTGGGCAACGGGTGGATCCGGGGACCGCAGAACCCGGGCTTCCCGACTGCCGCGATCTATCTGTCCGAGAGTGGCGCCGACCCTCGGGCCCCAGGGCCCTATGGCGACATCCTGCTCGTTGCCGGGAATCTGTTCCAGAACAACTGGTCCGGGGTGGTGGGGTGGGAGAACGCCGATCGGTTCTCGGGGTCGCTCGCCAACACCAGCAGCGGCGCCACCACCATGGTCAACCCGGATGCCACGGTGTCCGCGTGCGCGACTCCGGCGACCATCGCCCGTGAGCCGTACTACGACGACTGCCGGTGGAAGACGCAGAACCTGGTGGTCGAGGACAACGAGTTCGTTCTCGACCGGGACGCCGTACCCGGTTGCCAGACCGACCAGGGCTGTGGCTTCAACGGCCTGTTCTCCAACTACGGCACCTACCCTGACTGGTCTCCCTACCACGGCGACGTCGTCGCCAAGGCGATCGCCTTCGAACAGAACAACATCTGGCGGCACAACACCTACATCGGTGCATGGGAGTTCCTCTCGCCGTCCCAGGGAGACCTGCTCGATGCCGCTGCCTGGCGGGCACAGCCGTTCGGGCAGGATGTCGGCAGCACCTTCGCAGCGGCGGCCTCGTCCGGCTGACATCCGGCTCATCGGGGTAGCCGGGGACGGCGGGTCAGAACCGCTTCCAGAACAGGTTGACCGCGTAGTCGACCTCGCACCCGGGGTGCTCGGCCAGTACGGCGTCGGCGACGGCGGCGGAGAACTCGATCCTGACCACCGCCTCGAAGTCGGCCCGCGTCGGCATCACCCACCGGATGTCCAACGGTTCGCGATGCCAGCCGTTCATCGACCAGAACCGTTGCACCGCCACCGGATCGTGATCGGGCAACCAGCGCCGGAACCACGACCCGAAGGTCGACCGGGCGGCATCGTTGTCGATCACGAAGGCCACGCCGCCCCGCCGCAGGACGCGGGCCACTTCGCGCAGCCCCGGTTCGCTGCCCGGGCCGAAGAAGTAGGCCCAGCGGGCGTGGGCCACCTCGATCGAGGAGTCGGCCACCGGCAGCGACTGCGCGGCGCCCTGCCGCACCGACACGGTGGGCAGGCGCGCGGTGCGTCGCCGGGCCGCGGCCACCAGCGGCGGGTGGGGCTCCACGCCGATGACGGAGCGGGCGGTGGTGGCGAAGGTCGGCAGATGGAATCCGGTGCCACACCCGACGTCCAGGACGTCCGCGCCGTCCCAGGATCGCACGGAGCGCATCGCCTCCTCGATCACACCGTCGGGGTCGCAGCCGCGGTTCTCGATCTCGTAGACGGCGGGGGAGTTCCAGATGTTCGGACTGGGGCGGATGCCGACCGGCGTGGTGTCCACCCGGTCATCAGCTCCCGTCGTCCCCGCTCGCAGGACCGGTGCCGGCGGCCCGGGTCGCCGGGTGGGCGATCCGGGTGCGGGCACGTCGGCCGGCCATCAGCCCCTCGCAATGCCCCGCGAGGACGTCGTAGGCCTTCTGCCCGATCAACATCACGATCTCGGCGCGCAGCGTCACATAGACCGGATCGGCGCCCACGTGGGCGGTGGGGTTTCCGGTGCAGTACCAGTCCAGGTCCAGACCGCCGCCGCCCCAGCCGCTGCGGTCGTACTCGGCCAGGGTGATCTCGAGGTAGCTGGTGCCGTCCGGCCGCTCGACGGTCCGGTAGGAGCGCCGCAGGGGCAACTGCCAACAGACGTCGGGCTTGGTCTCCAACGGATTGAGGCCCTCCTGGAGGGCCAGCAGATGCAACGCGCAGCCGCCTCCGTCGGCGAAGGCCCCGGGGGCGAAACCGGGCCGGTTGAGGAAGATGCAGGCGTCGTCGACCACCCGCGTCGTGCGCGCGCCGCCCTCGTCCCGGTCCAGCCAGCCGTCCCGGCGGCCCTCCGCCTGGTGCTGCCACTGCTGGGGCGTGAGCCGTTCGACGGCTCGGGCGACCCGCTTGCGGTCGTCCTTGTCGGCGAAGTGGGCGCCGAGCGTGCAGCAGCCGTCGTCGGGCCGGTCGCGGTAGATGCCGGCGCAGCCGCTGCCGTAGATGCAGGTCCAGGACGACGTGAGCCAGGTCAGGTCGCAGCGATAGACCTGCTCGGTCTGGACCGGCTCGTGGTCCGAGCCGGGATCGACGGCGCCGACGGGTCCGTCGGGGTCGGGGAACTCCACCCAGAACCGCGTGGAGTTGAGCGGAGTCTCCTCCGCCGGGTGCCGGTTCGGCTTCGCCATCCGGACAGGGTACGGCTCGCGGGGGCGTCGGCGCCGTGGGGCGGAACCGGCCTTCGGCGGCCCCACCGACGCGCGTGCGGTCGGCCGCGGTGCGTAGTCTGGGGGGGT
>CAYYCE010000598.1:0-2443 GCA_964469635.1 uncultured Kineosporiaceae bacterium | reverse complement strand
GGGGATGCTGGCCGATCGGTACAAGAACGGACGCGGTTGGTCGGGCGAGGCTTGAGGTCATGACCATCGACCTCAACGCGGCGACCCAGTTCGTCTACGCCAACGCCCGGCTCCTGGACCGTCGTCGACTCCAGCGGCTCCTCGGGTCAGCAGGTCCCGAACAGGTCATCGACGCGCTGCGGCCCTACCAGAACCCCGACGGCGGGTTCGGTCACGCCCTGGAGCCGGACATGCGAGCCCTCGGCAGCGAACCCGCTTCCACCCTGCTCGCCCTGGAGACACTGGTCGAGACCGGTCTGAGGCGGCACCCGATCTACGACGCCGCCGCGGCCTGGCTGGCCGCCGCCGCGGCTGCCGACGGCACGCTGCCGCAGATGATGGCCACCGGCGCCGGCTATCCCCACGCACCGTTCATCAACCCCGGCGGTCCCACCTTCTTGACCTTCGCCCTCGCCGGGGCCCTGTGGCGCACCGACGTGCGGACGGCGTGGCTGGACCGTGCGACCGCGTGGTGCTGGCAGGAACTGGAGATGGTCGAGCGGCCGCACACCTACACGGTCGTGTTCGCGCTGCGGTTCCTCGACAGCGCGCCGGACACCAACCGCGCCCTCGCCCACATCGACCGGTACCGGCCCCTGCTGGACTCCGGCGGCGGCATGCCGGTCCCCGGAGGGATCGAGGGCGAAACGGTCACCCCGTTGACCCTGTCCCCGCATCCCGGCGCCCGCAGCCGCCGCCTGTTCACCCCTGCGCAGATCGCCGCCGACCTGGACCGCCTCGAACAGACCCAACTCGACGACGGCGGGTGGGACTTCGACTTCCTGCACTGGTCCCCCGGCCAAACCCTCGACTGGCGAAGCAGCCTCACCGTCACCAACCTCCATCACCTGGCCGCACACCACCGGCTCACCCTCGGCGCCCCCACCTGACCGTCACGGCACCCCAGCCCTACGACATGGGAGGAACGTATGACCCCGCACCGGCACCACGCGATCGACTACGTCGAGCTCACCGCACCCGACCTGCCCGCGGCACGCTCGTTCTACGCGGCCGCGTTCGGGTGGGAGTTCAACGACTACGGACCGGACTACGCCGGCATCCGAGGAGCGGTCCGGGACGGTCCCGAAGCCGGCGGCCTCACGGCCAGCGGCAGCAGCACCCCGCTGGTCCTGCTCTACTCGACCGACCTGGACGCAACCCTCGCCGCGGTCGTGGCCGCCGGCGGCAGCATCCTCGCCGGGCCCTACGACTTCCCCGGTGGACGGCGATTCCACTTCGCCGACCCCGCCGGCAACGAACTCGGCGTCTGGGGCCCAAGGACTGACGCTGGCAGCGCGGCCGAGCACTGACGCGCAGTGGTGGGCTGGGAGCCGCCGTCCGGTGACCGCGCGGCGGCGGGGCACCCGTGATCGGCTCGCGGGCCCAAGGGGCGATGGCCTGCCCTCCGCGGAGCTCCATGAGAGCTCGGTGTGTCTGGTGAACGACCGGGAACGTGCTCCTGAGGGCACCACATTCCCGTCCCGGGCAGCCGGCGCGGGGCCGCCCCTCATCCAACGCGGCCGTCGGTCGCCTCCCGCAGGAGGTCCGCGTGACCTGCGCGTCGCGCTGTCTCCTCGATCAGGTGCAGCAGAACCCAGCGCAGGGAGAAGCGCTGGCCGCGCACGGGTTTCACGGACAGCTGCTCCAGCCCGGAAGACTGGCGGGCGACTGCCCTGCGGCGATCGCACGCGTCGCGGTAACGCCCGCGCAGCTGCTCCGGCCCGGGATCGGCAGGGGCATGGAATTGCCAGTCGGGGTGGCTTCCCAGTCGGCGCTCAAGAAGGGTTCCCGGTCGGGCTGACCCAGGAAGTGGATCTCCATCCAGTCTTCCTCGGCGAGCGACAGGTGGTAGAGCAGGCCTGCCAACGTGAGCGTGGAGGGAGGGTGCCGACGCGTGAGTTGGTCTCGGGTGAGGCCTTCGCGCATTTCAGGAGTTGGTGCCATGAGTCGTTGACGGTGGGGTCGGGCGGCCGGGCAGGACCAGCGAGAGGGCGAGGGTGGCCAGCGCGAGTCCGGCGGAGACGGCGAAGGCCCAGTGGAAGCCGCCGAGGAAGGCGTCGGTCGGGGTGGCGCCGGCGGCGGCAAGGGTGGTGGAGCGTGCGGTGAGCACGGTGACGGACAGCGCGGTGCCGACTGCGGCGGCGACCTGTTGGGCGGTCCCGAGCAGCGAGCTTCCGTGGGAGTAGAGCTGCATCGGCAGCGAACCGAGGCTGATGGTGAACGACGGGGACAGCAGCAGGGCGAGGCCGCACATCAGCACCAGGTGCCAGGCGACGACCAGGGCCAGTGAGGTGGTGCGGCCGAGCAGGCTCAGCCCCGCCAGGCCGGCCGTCACCGCGATGCTGCCCGGGATGACGAGCGGCCGGCCGCCCCACCGGTCGTAGGCCCGTCCGATCCGGGGGCC
>CAYYCE010000597.1:0-2443 GCA_964469635.1 uncultured Kineosporiaceae bacterium | reverse complement strand
GGATCCTGTCCCTGCTGCTGGCGCTGCTGTTCGGCACCATGGGGCTGCCCCACGTGCTGGTGCGCTTCTACACCAACCCCACCGGGCGGGCCGCGCGCCACACCACGCTCGCAGTGATCCCGTTGCTGGGGCTGTTCTACGTCTTTCCCCCCTTCTACGGGGCGATGGGCCGGCTCTACGCCCCAGAACTGCTGCTCACCGGCCGAACCGACGCGGTCGTGCTGCTGTTGCCGGGTCGCATGCTGGAACATCCGTGGGCCGAGCTGCTGTCCGCCCTGGTCACCGCGGGCGCGTTCGCGGCCTTCCTGTCGACCTCGAGCGGGCTGACGGTGTCGGTGGCCGCGGTCCTGAGCCAGGACCTGCTGCGGGGCCCGCTGCGCAACTCGGTGGTCGGGTTCCGGACCGGGGCGCTGGCGGCCGTGCTCGTCCCGGCGGTGCTCTCGCTGCTCAGCCAGCGGGTGAGCCTGGCCGACACGGTGGGGCTGGCGTTCGCCGTGGCCGCCTCGACGTTCTGTCCCCTGTTGGTCCTGGGGATCTGGTGGCAGGGCCTGACCCGGCGCGGGGCCCAGGCGGGTCTGGCCGTGGGCGGCACCCTGGCCGCGGGGGCGGTCCTGATCACGATGGCCGGCGGCACGCCCTCCCCGATGGCCGACGCCCTGTTGGCCCAGCCCGCCGCGTGGACGGTACCGATCGCCTTCACGACCATGGTGGTGGTCTCGCTGCTGACCCGACACACCCTGCCCAAGAACGTCAGCCGCGTGCTGGTGCGGCTCCACGCGCCGGAGGATCTGGGGCTGCACGTGGGCGGATTGCGCTGACACCCTCATCCCCGCCCGACCGGCGGGGATGCGTGCCTCGCTGAATGCGTCCAGACTGTCGAGACGTCCATCGGCCCGAGGCCGCCCACCGCCCCACGAGGTGTCAGCATGACCGATCCCGACCTGACGCAGCCTCACCGCCCCGTCATCATCCAGGGGGGCATGGGCGTCGGCGTCTCGTCGTGGCGGCTCGCGAACACGGTCGCCCGATGCGGCCAACTCGGAGTCGTCTCGGGCACGGCACTGGACACCTCCGTCGCCCGCCGGCTGCAGGACGGCGACGCCGGCGGCCACGTCCGGCAGGCCCTGGCGCACTTTCCGCTGCCCACGATGGCCGAGCGGATGCTGCGACGCTACTTCCGCCCCAAGGGTCGGGAGGGCGCCCCGTACGCCCCGGTCCCCAGGCTGGTCGTGCACTCGGGCGAGAACGGGGCCTCGCGCACCCACAGCGAGCGGGCCAGCGACGAGTTGTCGGTGGTCGGCAACTTCGTCGAGGTCTGGCTGGCCCGCTACGGCGACGTCCCGGACGGCGAGCCCCTGCCCGACCCCAGCGAACGCCTGGTCGGGGTGAACTACCTCGAGAAGCTGCAGATGGCCACGCCGTCGGCGACCTACGGCGCGATGCTGGCCGGGGTGGACTACGTCCTCATGGGCGCCGGGATCCCCCGCGAGCTGCCGCAACTGCTGACCGACCTGGCGGCCGGGCGCCCCGGCACCGTCCACGTCGACATCATCGGCTCCCGGCCGATGCCCCAGACCATGACTCCAACGTCTCTGCTGGCCGACGGCGAGAGGCTGCCCGCCGTGCGGCGACCGCAGTTCCTCGCCATCGTGTCCTCGCACGTGTTGGCGCAGTTCCTGGCCCGCGACGAGACCACACGCCCGGACGGTTTCGTCGTCGAGGGCCCCACGGCCGGCGGCCACAGCGCACCACCACGCGGCCAGATGGAGATCGACGATCGCGGCCAGCCGGTCTACGGCCCCCGCGACGAGGCGAACCTCGCGATCCTGGCCAAGATCGGCCTGCCATTCTGGCTGGCCGGAGGCTACGGCGAGCCCGACAAGCTGACCGAGGCGCTCGCGGCCGGCGCGGCGGGGGTCCAGGTCGGTACCCTTTTCGCCCTGAGCAGGGAGTCCGGGCTGGCCGCCGACCTGCGCGAGAAGCTGCTCGGTCAGCTGCGAGAGGGCACCCTGGAGGTGCTCAACAGCGCGGCGGCCTCCCCCACCGGGTTCCCGTTCAAGGTGGCGCAGCTGCCGGGCACGCTGGCCGATCCGGAGGTCTACGCGGCCAGGCCACGGCTGTGCGACCTCGGCTACCTGCGCAGCCCGTACCTGCGCTCCACCGACGAGGGCGCGACCGGCGACCAGGACGGTGCCGGCCCGCGCGCTCGCGCCGCCGCTCCGATCGGCTACCGCTGCCCTGCCGAGCCGATCGACGTGTTCGTGCGCAAGGGCGGCGATCCCGACGGGATCGAGGGGTCGAACTGCCTGTGCAACGCGCTGACGGCCGACGTGGGCCTGGGGCAGGAGCGCAAGGACGGGTACCACGAGGCGCCTCTGGTCACCCTCGGTTCGGATCTGGTGGGAGCCCGACGGCTCGACAGCGAGAGCTGGCTGCACGGTGA
>CAYYCE010000596.1:0-2443 GCA_964469635.1 uncultured Kineosporiaceae bacterium | reverse complement strand
GCGCCGGCCTCGGTCAGCGCCTCGTCGTAGAGTTCGACGAGCCGCTGCCCCACCACGCTGCCCTTGCCCGGCAGCACCTGGAAGACCTCGGCCGGGATGCCGGCCTCGACGGCGAGCTCGCCGAGCCGGATCGCCGTCAGCGGGGTGAGCTCGGCCGGCTTGAGCACGACCGGGCAGCCCGCCGCCAGAGCCGGGGCGAACCCCCAGCCCGCGATCGGCATCGGGAAGTTCCACGGCACGATCACCCCGACCACCCCGACGGGCTCGGCGAAGGTGACGTCGATTCCGCCGGGGACCGGGATCTGGCGGCCGAACAGCCGCTCCGGCGCCCCCGAGTAGTAGGTCAGCACGTCGCGGACGTTGCCGGCCTCCCACCGGGCGTTGCCGATCGTGTGGCCGGCCCCACGCACCTCGAGCGCCGCCAGCTCCTCGACATGGGAGTCGACGACCTCGGCGAAGGCGCGCAGCAACCGGGCCCGGTCGGCGGGGGCCACCGCCCGCCACGCCGGCCAGGCCGCCTGGGCCCGCTCGATCGCGGCGTCGGTGGCCTCGGCGCCGGGCTGGATGACGGTTCCGGCGACCCGCTCGGTGGCCGGGTCGAGGACCTCGTAGGTGGTCACGGTGTGCTCCCCAATCCGGTGCTCAGAGCCGTTCGAAACAGCGCACGCGCTCCCAGTCGGTGACCGCGGCCTCGAAGGCTGCCAGCTCGACGTCCGCCGCGTTGACGTAGTGGTCGACCACGTCGTCGCCGAAGGCGTTGCGGGCCAGCACCGAGGTGGCGAACAGGTCCCGGGCCTCGCGCAGCGTCGTCGGCACCCGCGGCCGCTCCGCCAGGTAGGCGTTGCCGTCGAGGGGGGCCTCGAGCGGCAGCTCCATCTCGATCCCCCACAGCCCACCGGCGAGCATGCCGGCGATCGCCAGGTAGGGGTTCACGTCGCCGCCGGGGACGCGGTTCTCCAGCCGCAGCCCGAGCCCGTGGCCCACGACGCGGATTGCGCAGGTGCGGTTGTCCTCACCCCAGGCGACCGCGGTGGGTGCGAAGGTGTCGGGCTGGAACCTCTTGTACGAGTTGACGTTCGGGGCATAGAGCAGGGTGAACTCGCGCAGCGTGGCCAGCACCCCGGCGACGAAGGAGCCGAACAGCGGGCCGCGACGGCGCGGCCCGCTGTCCCCCGAGGCGAACACCGGCTCACCGCCCAGGCCGCGCAGGCTCAGGTGGATGTGGCAGGAGTTCCCCTCGCGCTCGTTGAACTTGGCCATGAAGGTCAGCGCCTTGCCGTGCTGGGCGGCGATCTCCTTGGCAGCGGTCTTGTAGACCACGTGCCGGTCGCAGGTCGCCAGCACGTCGGCGTACTTGAAGGCGATCTCGTGCTGGCCGAGGTTGCACTCGCCCTTGGCCGACTCCACGACGAGCCCCGCGCGGTCCATGTGGTTGCGGATGTCGCGCAGCAGTGGCTCGACCCGGGTGGTGCCCAGGATCGAGTAGTCGACGTTGTACCGGTTGGCCGGGGTCAGGTGACGGTACCCGGCGTCCCAGGCCGCCTCGTAGCTGTCCTCGAAGACGATGAACTCGAGCTCGGTGCCGGCATAGGCCACGAATCCCATGTCGCGGGCGCGTTCGGTCTGGACCTCGAGGATCCGGCGCGGCGACTGCCGGACCGCGGCGCCGTCCAGCCAGAGCACGTCGCACTGGACCATCGCGGTCGACGGCAGCCAGGTCGCCGTCCGCAGCGTGGACAGGTCAGGGCGCAGCAGGAAGTCGCCGTAGCCCTTCTCCCATGAGGAGATCTCGTACCCGCCGACGGTGTTCATGTCGACGTCCACCGCCAACAGATAGTTGCACCCCTCGGTGCCGTGGGAGAGCACCTCGTCGACGAAGTGGCGGCCGTGGATCCGTTTGCCCTGCAACCGGCCCTGGACGTCGGTGAAGACGACCAGGACGGTGTCGACGTGACCGGCCGCGACGGCGTCCTTCAACCGGTCCAGACCCAACGGCGACGTGTGACCGGAACCATCGGCAGCCATGGCGGTGCTCCCTTCCTCGGCCCCCCGACGGCACGTGGCTGACCACGCGTTGGCGAGCGCCATGTTCCACCATCGGCAGTCGGATCGTCACCAGATCGATCCGCGGACGGGTGATTCTCCTCCCGCCCCAGCGGCGGGATCAGGCGACCGCGTGCGAGATCGCGCGCCGGCCCTCCCGGCGCCGGATCGCGGCCCACGCCAGCGGACCGATCAGGACCGCGGCGCCCAGAACCACGCCCAGTGGGAGGGTCGGCACGCCGAGGAGCTTCAGCCCCGAGGCCAGCAGCACCACCGACAGCGAGCGGCGCACCAGCCAGCCCGGGGCCCGCGAGGACAGCTGGGCCCCGAGGTAGACCCCGGGGATCGACCCCACCAGCAGCGAGGTTAAATCATATCCGGCACGGTTCTTCCTGCTCTG
>CAYYCE010000595.1:0-2444 GCA_964469635.1 uncultured Kineosporiaceae bacterium | reverse complement strand
CACCAGGATCCCCTCGTTCTGCGGACCACCGAGTCCGCCGTGACTGCCCACCTGGTGCTCGAAGGCGTGCACCTGGCCGAACTCGTCGAGGGTCGACAGCAGCACCAGGTCCCCACAGTGCGCCATGCCGGTCAGCCGGGTGAGGTCGGTGATGCCGCGGCGGTCGTACGGCGCCAGGGGGTCCGAGCCGTCGATCCGGCCGTCGTGGACGCCGCCGAGGCGCCGGGTCCCGGCGGGCCCGACCGCAACCGCCTCCCCCGGTCCCACGGCCGCCATCACCACCCCGATGCCCGGCGTCAGCGCCAGCCCGGGCACCAGCGACGGCCAGCGCTCGTCCATCTCGGCGAGGGTGGGCCGCCGCGCCCACCGCGGGAACCAGACCATGCCGAGGTTGCCGCCGCCGACCACGACGACCTCCGGCGGGCCGGCGCCCTCGGCGGTCCCGGCCTCCGCGGCTCCCCGGCGCCGATGGCGGTCGCGGTCCGGTCCCACGAGATAGGAGTCCGGGCGCCGCGCGGTGGCGCCGATCGTGGTGGCCAGCAACGCGTTCAACGGACCCCAGTCGTCGCCGCCGGAGGCCTGCAGCAGCTCCCCGGCGTCGTGCGCCATGACTGCGGCGACCCGCTCGGCCAGCGTCTGCCCGGTGAGCTGCTCGAACGTCGACCCGAGGCTCTGGCCGTGATCGGACCAGACGACGATCTCGTACGCCGTCGGCACCCGGCGGGCCACCGTCTCGAGCTCGGCGAGCACCCGGTCGATGCCCTCGACGGCGCGCATCGCCTCCGGCCGTTCGGGCCCGGCGTGGTGGGCGATCTCGTCGTAGTCGACGAAGTCCACGAAGATGATCGGCGCACCCCGGCTCATCTGATCGGTGACCACCACCAGGTTGACCGTGCGCAGCAGGACGTTGGTGATCGCGCGCAGCGCCAGGTAGGGCAGCCGCCGGTCGATCCGCGGCTCGACCCCGAAGGCGCGCTGGCGGCGGGCCTGGAACGCCTCCTTGAACATCTCGCCGATCGTCAGCAGCACCGTGCGCGGCAGCAGGAACGGGCTTGCGAACAGCGGCACGAAGGCGTCGCCCGATCCCAGGCCCCGGCGGCGGACGGCCTTGCTGAACACCAGGAACGAGTGCTCGGCGCCGCCGGAGAACGCCGTGCTGACCGCCACGCCACCGGCACGCAGCAGCCCGGCGCCCGGCGGCATCCGTGCCTCGACCAGGGCAGCGTCCGCGGGGCGGTTGGAGACGACGAGGCGGCCCGCCGTCCGGTCCCACCACCGGAAGCCGGGGACCGCGCGGTCCTGGCCGTAGAGGGCCGCGGCCTGACTGGCCGGAGTGGTCGACGGAATCGTCGCCCACCAGGGCTGGAACCGGTGGCTGCCGCCGCGCAGCCATCGGGTGAGGGTCGGCGCCTGGCCGGAGGCGATCGCCCGCCGCAGCACGGTCGTCGACAACCCGTCGATCTGGACGACGAGCAGCCCCCGGGGGGCGCGGTGCTCGGGCCCGTCGCTCGCCCGGGCCCGCCCGAACCGGCGCGGCCGCAGCCGACGGGTGGCGTGCCCCACCACGTAGGCGGCGTCGCTCGCGCCGACCAGCCAGCGTCCCAGGGCCACGACCAGCGACGCGGTGACCAGCACCGCCAGCACCCGGGACCAGCGGTCGAACCGGAACCCGGTACCGAGGTAGAGCACCTCGCCGGCAACGCTCATCTGGACGACGACCCCGAGCACCAGGGCCAGGCCGACGCTGCCGCGCCCGGCCAGCAGTCGCAGCAACGGTCGGACGGCGATCTCGACGACGAACAACGCGGCGGCGACCCCGAGCACCGACCAGGCCTCGATCTGCTCGTCCGGGGTGCCGAACAGGCGCAGGCCCAGCCACACCCCGGACGCGGCGACGGCCGCGGTGAGCAGCATCTGGCCGGCGGCGCGCAGCGGCGAGGCGGGCGCACCCACCCGTGGCGTCGTCGGCGACATGCCACCACGGTGCCACGTGCCGGTCGGGGTGGGGCCGCGGCCGGCCGGCACCGATCCACCCGTTCGATCCGTGCCAGGATCTCGGTGTGACCGATCTCGACCCCGCGCTCGTCGAGCGGTGCGAGCGGGAGGTCGATCTCCACCACACCGAGGGCGCCTGGCCTGGTCTGGCCTACGGCATCGTGGCCGCCGGTCGCCTGGTCCACACCGGCGGTCGGGGCGTGCGCCGCCTCGACGGCCCCGCCCCCGACGCCGACACCGTGTTCCGGATCGCCTCGATGACCAAGAGCTTCACGGCCGCCACCGTGCTGGCGCTGCGCGACGACGGCCTGCTGCGCCTCGACGACGCGGTCGCCGACCACGTCCCGGCCGCACGCGGACTGCGCCCGCCGACGGACGACGCGCCGTCGCTGACGGTCCGCCACCTGCTCACCATGAACTCCGGCCATCACGATGACACAATCGTTCGC
>CAYYCE010000594.1:0-2444 GCA_964469635.1 uncultured Kineosporiaceae bacterium | reverse complement strand
CCTCGGCGTCCTGCTGGTCCTCGCCGTGGTGGCCTTCTCGTGGGCACTGGAGCGGATCCTGACCCAGGCCGCCACCGACGCCGCGGGGGCCCAGGCCGCGCAGTTGGCGGCGGTGATCGAGGCGGGGGAGTACACGCCGGCGGCGGCGGTGACAGATCTTCCCTCGCAGGGCGCCGTCGTACAGATCATCGATGCGGCGGGTCGGCTCGTGGCGACATCGGAGCCGTCGCTGCGCACGCCTGCGGCGATCGACCAGCCGGTCCCGGTGGGGTCGCAGACCGTTCGGCGCGCCGCAGGCGTCGGCGTCGGCGACGAACGGGACCTGTTCGTGGTGGTCGCGCGGGGGCTCACCGCCAAGGACGGCCGGTCCTACACCCTGTCCGTGGCCGTACCGCTGGACGTCGAATCCCGCACCGTGGCGACGTCCACGGCGCTGCTCGCCGTCGGCTCCGTGCTGTTCGCGGGCCTGCTGCTGTTCGCCGTCGGCCGGATCGTCCGTGGATCGTTGGCGCCGGTGGTGCGGATCAGCGACGAGGTCTCCCGGATCACCCGGGCCGGCGGCAGCGATCGGGTCACCGTTCCAGCCACCGGGGACGAACTCGCCGTCCTGGCCGAGACCATGAACGCGATGCTCGGACGGATGGCCCGCTTCGATGCGGCGTCCCGCACGTTCGTCTCCGACGCCTCTCACGAGTTGCGCAGCCCACTGGCCACGCTCCGCTCCCACGTCGAGACCGCCGACCGGTCCGTGGCCGGATGCCCCGTCGATCTCGACCTGATGCACGGCGAGATCCTGCGGCTGCAGCGTCTGGTCGACCACCTGCTGACCCTGGCCAAGGCCGACGACCGGGGGCTCGCCCTGCGCCGGGACGAGATCGACCTGGACGATCTCGTCGACGCCGAGGTCCACCGGCTGCGCGCCGTCGGCGACGTTCCGGTCCTGGCACGCATCGAACCCGTCCAGGTCACCGGCGACGCCGACCGCTTGGGGCAGATCCTGCGCAACCTCACGGAGAACGCGGTGCGGCACACCACGGGTGGGATCTCGGTGTCGATACACCGGAACGGTCCCGGTGAGGTGCTCGTGCATGTGGACAACGACGGGGAGCCGATCCCGCCGGAGCAGCGGGAGGTCGTGTTCGAGCGCTTCGTCCGCCTGGACGTCTCCCGGGACCGCGACCGCGGCGGCAGTGGGCTGGGGTTGGCGATCGCCCGGACCCTCGCGGCGGCACACGGCGGCACGGTGACCGCCGGGGAGTCGCCGACCGGGACCTGTCGGTTCACGCTCTCGCTGCCGGTCCTGGACGACGCCGAGACCCTCCGATGACGCTCGAGCGGGCCGGGCCGGGCCGAGCGCCCACTCAGGTCGAGACGGAGCGGAGCCGGTAGCCCATGCCGCGCACCGTCTCCAGGCAGTGCCGCCCGAACGCGACGTCGAGCTTCTTGCGCAGGTATCCGATGTAGACCTCCACGATGTTGTCGCTGCCCTCGAAGGCCGGGTCCCAGACGTTGTCGAGGATGTCGGCCTTGGAGACCACGTCGTCCGGGTGACGCATGAGGTACTGCAGCAGCGCGAACTGCTTGGCGGTCAACGAGACCGGGGCACCGCGAACGGTCACGGACTTGGTGTTGGGATCCAGCACGATGTCGCCGACCCTCAGGGCGACCGGGCGCTCCGGGGCACCGCGGCGGGCCAGGGCCCGCAGCCGGGCGAGGAGGACCGGGAAGCTGAACGGTTTGGTGAGATAGTCGTCGGCGCCCAGGTCGAAGGCGTCGGTCTGGTCGTACTCGCCGTCCTTGGCCGTCAGCATGAGAACCGGCGCCCACACCTCGAGCGCGCGCAGGTTGCGGAGTACGTCGTAGCCGTTGCGGCCGGGAAGCATGATGTCCAGGACGATCACGTCGTAGGGGTTCTCGGTGGCCAGCCACTGCCCGGTCACCCCGTCGTGGGCGACGTCGACGACCATCCCCTCGGTGACCAGCCCTCGGCGAACCGACTCGGCCAGGCCCTTCTCGTCCTCGACCACCAGAACCCTCATGGGTTCCATGCTCCCAACAGATCGGCCCTGGTCGTGGTTGGCGGCCGCGCGGCGAGTGCTGTCCAGGCCAGGGCGGTCAGTGCGAGGACCCCCAGACCGATGCTCCACCCCGCCATGACGTCGGTGAGCCAGTGGTAGCCGAGGTAGATCCGGCTCAACCCCACCGCGACGCTGGCCAACGCCCACGCGGCGACGATCCCGGCCCGGGCCCGGGCCGACCGGACGCGGGTCATCGCCAGGGCAGCCGCCAGACCGAAGAACACCGTGGCATTGAGGGTGTGACCGGAGGGGAAGGCATAGCCGGGGTCGACGGGTCCGAGGGCCAGGGCCGCCGGCGGACGGGCGCGACCGACGAGGTGCTTCAGGGCGACGGTGGCGACGACGGACACGGCCATTCCGGCCGCC
>CAYYCE010000593.1:0-2449 GCA_964469635.1 uncultured Kineosporiaceae bacterium | reverse complement strand
TGTTGCAGGAGGCCCAGCGCACCTGGGCGCCGAGGGCGACCAGGGTCTCGATCAGGACGGCGGTCTGGATCGTCATGTGCAGGCTGCCGGTGATCCGGGCACCGGCCAGCGGCTTGGACTCGCCGAACTCGGCCCGCAGCGCCATCAGACCGGGCATCTCGTGCTCGGCGAGGCGGATCTCGTGGCGGCCGGAGGCGGCCAGGGACAGGTCGGCGACCTTGAAGTCGAACGTCATGGTGTCCTTCTCGTCATGTCTCGGGGTCGGGGTGAGGGCAGCGCGAACACCGGTTGCTCGTGGTTCCACACCGTGGTTCGGCGCTCCCCGGCGCGGCCCCTCTGGGCCTGCGGCATCACCGACGCCGGAATCCCGGGAAGTCTACCCCGCCCGGCCGGCCCCTGCCTCGGCCCGATGGTTCAGATCCCTCGACGCTGGGTGGCCATCCCGGCCTCGTGAGCGGCCCGCGCCGCCCGTACCTCGGCCCGCTCGCTGACCTCGGGCACCCCGACCTGCCAGAACGCCGAGCCGTCGGTCCAGTCGTCCGCCCGCACCGACGTCACGATCACCGTGGTCCGCTCGGCCTCCCGCGCCGTCCGCAGCGCCTCGTGCAACTCCCGGGTCGAGGTCACCTCGATCGCCAGCGCCCCCAACGACCGGGCGTGGCCGGCGAAGTCGACCCGGGTGTGCGCGCCCGGGCCCCGAGAATCGGCCAGCATGTTGTTGTAGGAGGCACCACCCTGATTGCGCTGCAACCGCTCGATCACGGCGAATCCACCGTTGTCGCAGACCACCAGCACGAACTTGGCACCCGAGAGCACCGAGGAGTAGATCTCGGAGTTGAGCATCAGGTACGAACCGTCACCGACCAGGCAGAAGACCTGTCCGTCCGGATGCGTCTGCCGCCGGGCGAACGAGGCTCCCCAGGCTCCGGCGGTCTCGTAGCCCATGCACGAGAAGCCGTACTCGCAGTCGAAGCTGGCGATCCCCTGGCTGCGCCAGTTGATGTTCAGTTCGCCGGGCAGCCCTCCGGCCGCGGTCATCACGTAGTCCTGCGGCGTCGCCGCCCGCTGGACGGCGCCGATCACCTGGGCATAGCTGGGCGGCCACACGCCGTCCGGGGTGGTGCGCGAGGTGACGAACACGTCGAGCTCGGACGCCGCCCGCGCGGCACGCCCGGCCCACGCCTGCTCCACCGACCACCCCTGCAGCAATGGGCGCAGGGCGGTCAGCGACTCCCGGGCATCGCCCACCACCGGCAGCGCGTGGTGCTTGAGCGAGTCGAACCGGGCGGCGTTGAGCGCGACGATGCGCGCCGACGGGGCGAACGCCGTCCAGGAACTGGTGGTGAAGTCCTCCAAACGGGTACCGACCGCCACCACCAGGTCGGCCTCGGCGACGACGCGGTTGGCGCTGTCGGCACCGGTCACCCCGATGGCTCCGGCGTAGCAGGGGTGGTCGGCGAGCAGGCTCGACCTGCCGGCCACCGTCTCGACCACCGGGATCGAGAAGGCCTCTGCGAACGAGGCCAGCTCGGCCTCGGCGAGCGCGTAGTGCACCCCGCCACCGGCGATGATC
Source organism: uncultured Kineosporiaceae bacterium (assembly GCA_964469635.1). Lineage (GTDB taxonomy): Bacteria > Actinomycetota > Actinomycetes > Actinomycetales > Kineosporiaceae > JADJPO01. Next base: position 876 of record CAYYCE010000593.1, on the reverse strand, counting down.
ACCGGGCGGCGCGAGGCCCGGACCGCGTCAGCGGCACGAGCGAGCTGGCCCAGATCCGGTCGGGGCCGGGCGATCTCGTGCACCCGGACGACGAAGAACTCCGCCGGGTAGTCGTAGGCGGTGGCCGCGACGTCCTGCGGCAGGCCGAGGAACGCCGGACCACAGTCGGCCGGGTCGAGCAGGGTTCCGACCACCTGCGGCAGGCTCGCCAGCAGCTGGGCGGGGTGGGTGATCCGGTCCCAATAGCGCACCACCGGCACGAAGGCGTCGTTGACCGTGGTCGTCGGTGCCCCGAAGTGCTCGACCTGCTGCAGCACCGGATCCGGCAGCCGGGAGACGAAGGCATCCCCGGAGACGAACAGCACCGGCAGCCGGTTCGACATCGCCACGCCCGCGGCCGTGACCATGTTGGTCGCACCCGGGCCGATCGAGGAGGTGCAGACCATCACCTGCCGGCGACGCATCGCCTTGGCGAAGGCGGCGGCGGCCAATCCCATGCCCTGTTCGTTCTGACCGCGCCAGACCGGGATCTCGTCCCGGTGCTGCTCCAGGGAGTGCCCGAAGCTGGTCACATTGCCGTGGCCGAAGATCGCCAGCACGCCCGGGAACAGCGGCAGCCGCGCGCCCTCGACCACGATCCGCTGGGCGATCAGGTAGCGCACGATCGCCTCGGCGACGGTGATCCTCACGGTGCCGTTCGCCTCGGACCCCGGCGGTGTGGACGTCATCGCCCCTCCAGGGCCGGGTGCGGATGGGGCAGGCCTGCGTGCAGGTCCGGCACGCATTGCCAGGACCGACTCCGGCACGAGTCGATCAACGCCTGCTGGACGGCCACCACGTCGACCGCCTCCGCGAAACCCGGTGCGAAGGACTCAC
>CAYYCE010000592.1:0-2471 GCA_964469635.1 uncultured Kineosporiaceae bacterium | reverse complement strand
GTTCCGGTCCCCCTCCCCGTCGTCAGGAGTCATCCATGCCACGCGTTCGTGAGCTTCGTTCTGCCTGCCTGCTGGTCGCGGCCGCCGCGTCGTGGGGTATCGCCGCCGTGGTGAGCAAGCACGCGTTGTCCGGCTTCGACCCCCTGTTCCTGCTGCCGCTTCAACTGGCCTTCAGCGTGCTGTTCCTCCTCGTGGCCGTTCGGGTTCGCGGCGAGAGGGTGGCTTGGTCGCCGCAGATGAGCCGACTCGCGCTGCTCGGGGTACTCAACCCCGGCGTCTCGTACGCACTGAGCCTGGCCGGACTCGCCATGATCTCCGCGAGCCTGTCGGTCCTGCTGTGGGCGGCCGAACCCCTGCTGATCCTGCTCATCGCCCGACTGCTTCTGGGCGACAGGATCAGCGCGCCGCTGGCGGCCGTGATCGCCATCTCCTCCGCCGGAGTGATCCTCATCGTGCACCAGGACAGCACCCGCGGCGCCGGCCTCGGCGTGAGCCTCACCCTGGCCGGAGTCGCCTCGTGCGCCGTCTACACCGTGCTGTGCCGCAAGTGGCTCCTCAACGACGCGACACTGCCGGTCGTCCTGATCCAGCAGCTATCTGCCCTGACGTTCGCGCTGGCGTTGGCGGGGGCGGGCGCCCTGGCCGGGGTGGCCCGACGACCGACCGGGATCTCCGCGACCGTGGGTGCTGCGGCCATCGGCTCGGGCGTGCTGTACTACGCCCTCGCCTTCTGGCTCTACCTGAGCGGCCTGCGTCGAGTGCCCGCCGCGGTTGCAGGAGCGTTCATCACCCTCGTGCCCGTCTTCGGGGTCGCCACCGGCTACCTCATGCTGGGCGAGCGGCTGGCCACCAGCCAGTGGATCGGCGGCTCCATCGTCCTGGCGGCGCTCACCACCCTGGCGCTTCGACCACGACCGAAGGCCAGCACCGTGGTCCAGGCGGGCCCCACCCAGACGCCCGCCACGGACAGGTGACGCTCCGGCGGGACACCGCGACCAGGCGCAGGAGCATTCCCGGCACCAGTCTCGGTGGGACAGGGCGTGGTACCGGAAGGCGAGCCGGCCACGATGGGCGTCCCTGACCACTCTGCACCTGGACTCTCAACAGGCCACGACCATGAGCCTGACCTCACCCGCCTGACGTGGACCGAGCAGTACGCCTTCCTCACACCGGCCACCACCGACGACGTCGCGCACCTGCGCGGCGGCACCCGTCTGCTGCTCACCGCGCTCGCCGTCACGCTGGGCGCCACACCACGACCCGCCACCGAACGCTGACCGGCTGCACGATGCACAGGAGCACAGCCCAGCGGGTCTGCGGGTCTATCAGTCGTGCGCGCGAGCGGAGAGACAGCCACGGACGGTGACTCCATCACCTCCGTGCGGCCGCAACCCGACGACACGACTCGCGGCATGGCAGTCGTTCTTGTCGAGCGGCGGGCTCGTCATTCGGCTGGGCATCGATGTCTGGTCCCGGCTACGCCGTCGAGTCTGACGTGAACCTGTCCGTGCAACTGGACCTGCTGACCGCGAACCCGCACCTGTATCGGGCCGGGACCGTGCCGCCACGGCAGTCAGGGGCGACCGCCAGGCTGCGGGAGGACCCTCTCCTGAGCCCGAACCAGGCGGAGGCGCTGGCCAATCCCACCGCCCCACGCCCCATGCCGCCGGCGTGAGGGCGCTGGTTGAGGATGGGTCACATGACTGCACCGCCGCTGGGAGTCGTCCACCTCGCCTACCCCTTCCGTGGCCGGTGGCTGACGCGGAACAGCCCGGCCCGTCGCGTGCCCAGCCACGGCACGCACCTGATGGGGACCACGTACGCGGTCGACTTCGTCCCCGTCGACGGGCAGGGCCGATCCGCTCCATGGAGCTGGCGAGCCGTCGTCGGCACCGAACGACCGGACGTGTTCTTCGGCTTCGGAACGCCGGTGCTCGCTCCGTGCGCCGGTCGGGTCGTCATCGCGCACGACGGTGAGACCGACCACGAAGCACGACGGTCGCAGCTGACCTTGATCCCGTACATGCTCAGCCAGACCCGGCGGGTTCGACAGGGGCCAGCAGCCTTGGCAGGCAACCATGTCGTGATCTCCGCCGGACCGTCAGGCCCATTCGTCCTTCTCGCTCACCTGCGGCGCGACAGCCTCGCGGTGAGCGTCGGAGACGAGGTCGACTCGGGCCAGGTCATCGGCCAATGCGGCAACTCCGGCAACAGCACCCGACCGCACGTCCACATTCAGGCGACCGACAGCACCGCATGGGATACCGCACGGGGTCTGCCCTTGGCCTTCGTCCACGCCCGCGCACCACAGATGCCCCAGGAATCCGAGATCGTCACCGTATGATCGCCAGTGCCCACCCCATCAATGTCCGCAACAGCCGAGCGGACGGTGCTCTCGTGGCGCCGAGCGCGGGTGGACGAGGTGCGGTTCGGGCCTGATCTGGTGGAGTGGTGAAGCTGTGCGGCCTGGC
>CAYYCE010000591.1:0-2479 GCA_964469635.1 uncultured Kineosporiaceae bacterium | reverse complement strand
GTGTGCATCTTCACGATCGGCGCCATGTGGCCGGTGTCGCCGAAGTCGTAGGCGTAGACCCCCCTGGTCAGTGAGGGCGCAGCCTCGGGCTCGGCCGCGATGATCCGATAGTCGGCCTCGCCGCGCAGCTTGCGGCCGGCGAACGGAAAGGCAAGGCCGGCGAAGTTGGATCCGCCGCCCGTGCAGCCGATCACCACGTCGGGCTCCTCACCGGCCATCGCCATCTGCTCGAGCGCCTCGATGCCGATCACGGTCTGGTGCAGGAGCACGTGGTTGAGCACGGATCCCAGGGCGTAGTTGGTGTCGTCCCGCGTGGCCGCGTCCTCGACCGCCTCGCTGATCGCCATGCCCAGGGATCCGGGGGAGTCCGGTGTCGAGGCCAGCACCGCACGGCCGTAGTTCGTCGTCGGGCTCGGGCTCGCGACCACCTCGGCGCCGTAGGTCTCCATCAGGATCCTGCGGTACGGCTTCTGGTCGTAGCTCGCCCGCACCATGTAGACCTTGACCTCGAGCCCGAACACGGCCCCAGCAAACGCCAGCGCACTGCCCCACTGGCCCGCGCCCGTCTCGGTCGCCAGGCGCTTGACGCCGGCCTCCTTGTTGTAGAACGCCTGGGCAAGGGCCGTGTTGGGCTTGTGGCTGCCCGCCGGGCTCACGCCCTCGTACTTGTAGTAGATGTGGGCGGGTGTATCGAGCGCCTTCTCGAGCCGGTGCGCGCGGTGCAGCGGCGACGGCCGGTACAGCGTGTAGGCCTCGCGGACGGGATCCGGGATCTCGATCTCGCGATCCTGGCTCACCTCCTGCAGGATCAGCGCCATCGGGAACAGGGGCGCCAGGTCCGCCGGCCCGATCGGCTGATGAGTCCCGGGGTGGAGCGCGGGCGGGGGTGGCGTCCGGAGATCGGCCACGATGTTGTACCAGGCCCGCGGGATCCGATCCTCGTCGAGCACGAATGTGGTCCGGCGGGGAAGGACGTGGGCCATCGCGAAACTCCTTGGGAAAGACGGGGCCGTGGGTGCCGCTGAGCCTACCGCGTTCGTCCGGGGTCGATCAACCGGCGGGCGCGGCAGGATTCGTGACGCCGTCGTTGCTTCGGTCGCCCGTCGTCCCCAGGACGACCGCCGCGACTTCCTCGTAGCGGGGTGCGCCCCGGCCGAGATGGCTGCGGTACAGCACGACCCGGGCCGCCGTGAACCCCACCCGCCACCCGGTCGCGGCGCCCTGCAGCGCGGCCGCTGCAGCGGCCCCATCCGCGATCGAGGCGGCATCGGTGCGCGCAACGGTCAGGTGGGGCCGGAACGGCCGTCCGTCCGGCGGCCAGCCGAGGTCGGCGAGCGGCGCCTCCAGCGCGCCGGCGATCGCCGCCAGCGCCCCGGCACCCTCGGTGATCCCCAGCCACAGCGCACGGGGACGCGCCGCCGAGGGAAAGGCGCCGGCACCGGCCAGCGCCACCTCGAACGACGGCCGGCCTGTCGCGACGGTGCGGACCGCGTCCGCGATCTCCGGCACGCGGTCTGGCGCGGCCGCACCGAGGAAGCGGAGCGTCAGGTGGAGGTTCTCCATCCGGACCCAGCGGGCGCCCGTCCCGGCGCCGCTCGCCCGCACGCCGTCCACCAGGGCCCGGCACGCCTCCAGCGCGTCCGGGGGCACGGGCACGGCGACGAACAGCCGGTGGGCGCCCTCAGGCACCGTGCTCGGCCACGAAGCGCTCGCGGTCGGTCGCCAGCACCTCGAGGGCCCGGTCCCGGTCGCGCCAGCCGACCATGTCCACTTCCTTGTTCTCGAGCAGCTTGTAGGTCTCGAAGAAGTGCTCGATCTCGACCAGGCGATGTGGCCGCATCTGGTCCAGCCGCTCGATGTGCTGCTGGTTCGGATCGCCGTTGGCCACGCACAGGACCTTGAAGTCGAAGCCCTTCTCGTCCCGCATCTCCAGGCCGCCGATCGGCCGCGCCCAGACATGGCAGCCCGTGAACGTGGGCTCGTCGATGATCAGCAACGCGTCGGTGTGGTCGCCGTCATCGGCACGAGTGCCCTCGATGAACCCGTAGTCGAAGTTGTAGAACACCGCCGACGACAGGACCCGGTCGAGCCGGAACACCTCGGCGACCTCGTCGTACTCGTACTTGTTGCGGCTCCCCCGCGGGATCTCGACGACGATCTCGACAACGCCGGGGAAATCGTCCACGTGGCGGCTGAACATGGGCCAACGATACAGGCAACCGGTCGGCGGGACGCGGCCGGGCCGGCAGCCGGCACGAGCCGGGGCTCAGTCGTTGTAGAGGCGCTCCTCGATCAGCTTCTCCTGCACCGTGCGACCGCTCGGGTCGAAGCAGGAGAACTCGAAGTGCTTCTCGAACTCGAGGTCCACCTGGTCCTGGCCACCGCGGTTCTTCTCCACCGAGACGACCACCCAGTCGCGGAACCGCTGCGCCTGGTACGGGTTGAACTCGATGTTGACCTTGGCGACGATGTGGTACTT
>CAYYCE010000590.1:0-2480 GCA_964469635.1 uncultured Kineosporiaceae bacterium | reverse complement strand
ACAGGCGCCGCGTTGTGCCCAGCGGGTGTGCCCTAGCGGGTGTGCCCTAGCGGGTGTGCCCTAGCGGGTGGGCCCTAGCGGGTGGCGGGTCGGATTGGCGGGTGGCTTTGGTGGGCCGGATTCATGCTTCAGCGGTCCCGCAGGCATGCCGAGGCTTCTCTGGTACGCCCACATGCGGGTCGACCAGACGAGGCGCTTCCACGGCAGGAGTCCCACTGTGCGTCAAGCGACGATCACTCCGACCGGAGTCGAGAACAAACTGTCCCCGGACGAACTGATCGTGAGCAAGACCGACCTCAAGGGCGTGATCACCTACGCCAACGAGACGTTCGCCCGGCTGGCCGTCTACTCCCAGGAGGAGTTGCTGGGGCAGCCCCACAACATCGTGCGCCATCCGGACATGCCGCGCGCGGTCTTCAGGTTCATGTGGGACACCCTGGACGCCGAGAGGGAGATCTTCGCCTACGTGATCAATCTGGCCAGTGACGGCAGCCACTACTGGGTGTTCGCCCACGTCACCCCGACCTACGACAGACACGGTCAGGTGGTCGGCTATCACTCCAGCCGCCGCGCCCCCGCGCCGAAGGCGGTGACCGCCGTCTCCGGGCTGTACGCCCAGCTGCGCCGGGTCGAGACCGAGCACGCCCGCCCCTCCGAGGGACTCGCGGCGTCGATGTCGATGCTCTCCTCGGTGCTCGCCGAGCGGGGCATGAGCTACGACGAGCTGGTGTGGGAGTTGACACCGTGACCGGGGTGCCCCAGCCCGCCCGCTCGGCCACCCGGTCGCTCCGCCGCCGCCCGGCGATGCCGGCACCCCGGTCGCCTGACCCGCTCCGCGACGCCATCCGACTCGTGGCCCGGATCAGCGCCTCGGCCTCACGGGGCGAGCCGGAGGCCCGCTTCACCCCCCTGGACGGCAACTTCGAGGACCCCGACATCCGCGAACTGGCCAATGGTGTCAACGGACTGCTCGACGTCATCGACGCCTATCTGCGCGAGTCGAGCGCCGCGATCGACAGCGCCAGCAGGGGGGTCTTCTACCGCCGGTTGCTGGAGTGCGGTCTCAACGGCGCCTTCGCCCAGGCCGCGCGCACCATCGACAGCGGCCGGGAGGCCCTGCGGGAGAAGACCGAATCGCTGGACCGGGCGAGCGAGCAGCGCAGGGAGCTGGCCAGCGAGCTGGACACCACCGTGCTGCGGGTGTGCGACCAGCTCACCCAGGCGGCCACCTCCATGGGCGGCGCGGCCTCGGGCGTCGTCTCGTTCGCCGGCGAGGCGGTGACGGACGCCGAGCGGGCCACCGGCACCGTCGAGGAACTGCGCAGCAGCTCCCACGAGATCCGCCGAGCGGTGGACCTGATCACCAAGGTCGCCGCCCAGACCCGCCTGCTTGCGCTCAACGCCACCATCGAAGCGGCCCGGGCCGGGGACGCAGGCCGTGGTTTCGCCGTGGTCGCCTCGGAGGTGAAGACGCTCGCGGACGAGGCCGCGACGTCCAGCGAGGCGATCGTCGAACGAGTGGGCGCGGTCCAGGAGGCGGCCGCCGAGGCGATCACCGCCCTGGAGGGGATCACCCGCCGGATCCGGGAGATGGACGGCATGGTCGCCGAGATCGCCCGGGCGATCGACGGTTCCGCCACGGGCGCCGCCGCCGCCACCGACGGCGCGGACGGCGCGGACGGCGGGACGGGCGAGAACCTGGTGACCCTCACCCGGGAGCTTGGTTCGGCGGTCAGCGGGTTCGTGCGCCACGTCGGCGGAGAGTGAGCCCGCGGGCGGGACGACGACCGGATCGCCGATCGATTCACTCGTGCGCCCGCGGCGGCCCCACCCCGTAGGCTTGCGGCCATGACGATCGACCAGGTGAACGGCCAGCCATCGGACGGCGCGGCGGCGGGTGATGCCGCCGAGCGCACCCTGGGGCAATTGGTGGCCCAGGCGACTCAAGACGTGTCCGAGATCGTGCGCGGCGAGATCGCCCTGGCCAAGTCCGAGTTGAAGGTCGATGTCCGCAACGGCGCCCTGGCCGGTGGTCTGTTCGGGGTCGCCGCCTACTTCCTGTTGCTGGCCTCGATCCTGTTCACGATCACCATCGGTTACGCGCTCGTGGCCCTCGGGCTGGCGCCGTGGCTGGCCTTCCTGATAGTGACCGTGTTCTTCGTCCTCGTGGCCGTGGTGCTCGTGCTGATGGGCAGGTCCCGGATCTCGAAGCTGGGCCCGCCGGAGCGGACCATCCGCACCACGAAGGACACCATCGCCGCGGTCAAGCCGAGTTCCCGGACCAGGTGAACGTCGACGCCGCCGAGATCCTCGTCGAGGGACCGTGGCGTCATCGACTGGTCAGCGCGAACGGGGCGCGCTTCCATGTCGCCGAGGGGCTGCCCGCGGCCGAGGACCGGGACGGCGACGCCCCGCTGGTGATCCTGCTGCACGGCTTTCCGCAGTTCTGGTGGGCCTGGCGCCACCAGAATCCGGCTCTC
>CAYYCE010000589.1:0-2494 GCA_964469635.1 uncultured Kineosporiaceae bacterium | reverse complement strand
CCCCGATCCCGCTGCGCAAGGAGCCAGGGCTCAGCCTGTCCTGCGCCCTGGATCGTCCCGAGACGCACGAGCTGTGCGTGGCTGGCTGCTCCTGTCCTTGCCACCGGAGGTGATCCCTGCCCCCCATGGCTTGACACCGAAACGGGACGTCCCGTAGACTAGTCACATGACGACGACGGCGATCACCACCGCGATCCAGGGCCAGACCGAGCAGTTGGCCGCCATCTACGCAGCGGCCTACCGCGGTGCCTACGCCCGCACCGAGCAGTGGAAGGTCCAGTTCCCGGGCCACTCCCCCTTCGACAACCGTTGGGCCGCCGGGGACGCCCGGATGGCCCAGCGGGTCACCGGCTACGTGAACTGCATGCCCGGCACCGAGCACCTGGACGAGGCCGAGGTGGCCAAGGTTGCCACCCGCGACGCCGAGGCCCTGGCCGCCAACTACGCGGCCAAGGTCGAGGCCAAGGCCGCGGGGATGGCCGACGTCACCGTCAGCGCGATGGACGCCAGCGGGGCGTTCGTGGTCACCGGCACCAAGGCCGGTCGGGCCGTCGAGATCCGCCAGAGCATCGTGACCAAGACCAGCCCCAAGGGCAAGTGGTTCCACCAGTTCCCGGCGCTGGTCTACATCGACGGCAAGAAGTCGACCGAGAAGGCGCTGAAGGCGCTGTGACCGCCCGGCCGGGGCCCGCCCACCGCGGGCCCCGGCACCCCTTGCTTGACACACTTACGGGACGTCCCGTAAGCTGTCATACATGACGACAGCCAGCACCGAGAGGACACCCGCCATGGACCTCAAGCTTCCCACCACCGCGGCACAGTTGTACTTGGCCGACTACGAGGAGATGCTGCTCCTCGCCGTGGTCCGCGAGCGCACCCGGCTGCAGGAGCTGGCTGCCAACCGCCCGAAGGGCTCGTTGGTTGACACGTTCCCCAACGAGGGCATTGTCAAGACGCCCGCCGCCTCGGCCTCAAAGGCCGACTGGGCGGCGGCATGGGTGGAGGCGAACCTTCGTCAGTCCACCGAGCAAAGCGCCCTGAACGAGGCCCGGCGTAAGGCGGCCTACGACACCCAGGCCGACAACGCCGTGAAGGCACTGGTGACCAAGGCCGAGAAGCTGGTCGCCGACTTCCTGGACAAGATCGACCCCGCGGACCCGACCGCGATCAACACCCTCGTCTACCGGATCTCCTGGAAGGCGTCGGAGCTGGCAGCAGCCCAGGTGGCCCGCGAGCTGGCGATGCTGTGGCTGGCCCGACGGGCCAAGGGACACGACATCCGCACCATATCCGCGGAGGCGGCACAGAGCGCGCTGCGGCGACACCTGCTGACCTCGTCCAACGGGGGCAACCTGCAGGTGAACGGCCGTGGGGTGGTCGAGGCGGCCCAGGGGGCGGGCGTCCAGCGCTTCCTTCGCGCCATCGCCACGGTGCTGCCGGACGAGCTGCAGTACTGGTGACCAGCACTCCCCCGCACGCCCCCGCACCGGCGGGCGTGCGGGGGATGGTATGGCTTGACACTCTGACGGGACGTCCCGTAGACTGTCAGACATGACGACGACGACACAGCTCCTGGCCAGCCGCGACAACCCCGACGACGTGGCCCTTGCCACCGGGTGCATCGAGTGGCACAGCACCCATTGCGCCATGTGCACCACCGGTGTGCTGTGCGGCGCCGCCGCCGAGAACCTGGCGTTCCTGGAGGGCACCGACCTCTACGAGACCGCCGTCGCCCAGGTCCCCGCCCAGCGGCGCACCGGGACGACCACCGGCGGTACCGGCGCCAGCCGCCGTGCGTACCCGGCCAGCCCGAAGCAGAAGCGCTACCTGGAGAGCATGCTGGCCGAGCGCGACGCCAGCACCGCCACCGCGCTACAGGCGTCGGTGCTGACCCGCGCCGCCGCCGCCCTCAAGGCGGAGACGCTGACCAGCCGCCAGGCCAGCGACGCCCTGGACATCCTGACCGACCTTCCCCGCCGCGCCGTCGTCACCGCCCGTCGGGCCGCCGCCCTGACCCAGGCCCGGCCGGTCAGCGCCACCGTCGAGCCGGGGATGTACCAGGACGGCGAGCGCATCCTCAAGGTGTACCAGGGGCGCCAGTCGGGCCGGTTGCTGGTCAAGGTCCTCGTGGTGGACGAGGACGGTCCGCGGTTCGACTACCTGGGTGCAGCCGCCCGGGTGCTGCCCGCCACCGCGGTGCGGATGACGCTGGAGGAGGCCAAGGCGTTCGGTCGCCGTACCAAGGTGTGCTGCCAGTGTGGCACCGAGCTGTTCAAGAGGGAGAGCATCGAGGCTGGCATCGGCCCGATCTGTGCGTCGAAGTTCTGATCGGCCGCACCGCGGGGGTCGCGCTGGGCCCCCGCGGTGCCGACCTAGCTTGACAGTCTGACGAGACATCCCGTAAGGTGGTCAGCATGACGACGACAGCCCCCCAGCTCACCTCGCTACAGCAGGTGGTCCTGGACGCCCTGGTTCGCAAGGGCGGCGTCACGGC
>CAYYCE010000588.1:0-2502 GCA_964469635.1 uncultured Kineosporiaceae bacterium | reverse complement strand
CCGACCAGGACGGCGTCCGGGCGCCAGGTGCGGGTGCTCGATCGGGCCCGGAGCGCGAGCGCCGTCCAGCGACGGGTCAGCCGCACGGCCAGCCAGGGAAGGCGCCACGGCCGGCGCAGCAGGTCGACCCGTGCGGCGGTGCTCAGCCCGAGCGGGACGTTGACCTCGCGGACGTCGGCACCGTGCTCGCGCAGCCCGTCGATGAGCACGCCGACCCGGGGGTGGGTGCGCACGTCGTAGCTGCCGAAGGCCAGAATCCGCACGAGTCGTGACCCTACCGGCGGGGTGGGTGGCTCGAGCGGTGTCACACCCATCCCCGACGGGCACAACGTCACGCCGCGCTCGCCGAGCGGGCACAGCGTGACGTTGTGCCCGTGAGGGGAGGGGTTGTGCCCGTGAGGGGAGGGGTTGTGCCCGTGAGGGGAGGGGTTGCGCCCGTGAGGGGAGGGGTGGGGGAGGATGGGCCGGTGAGCGCCGGTGAGAGCACCGCCAGGACGCGGATCTGGGACCCGGGGTATCGGCCGGCGATCCGGGCCACGCTGTCGGCGCTGGGTCGGGGCCGCGGCGATCCGTGCCTGCGGATCTCGCCGGAGGAAGGCGCGTGGTGGGCCACCCGGACCCCGGAAGGCCCCGGGCTGCTGCAGCTGAGCGCCGATCCGGGCGCCGGCGCGGTATCGGCGCAGGCCTGGGGCGCGGGAGCGGACTGGTTGCTGGACGGCGTGCCGGAACTGCTCGGGGCGCGGGACGATCCGGACGGGTTCACCCCGGCCGACGAGCACCCCCGGCTCGCGGCGGCGTGGCGGGCCCGGCCCGGGTGGCGGGTGATGCGCACCCGGTCGGTGTTCGAGGCGTTGGCGGCCGCCGCGCTCGAGCAGCGCGTGACCGGCGGGGAGGCGCACGCCGCCTGGCGCGGCCTGGTACGCCGGTTCGGCGAGATGGCTCCCGGGCCGGCGGGTGTCCCCGGCACGCCGGCGTCCGGGATGTTCGTGCCGCCGGCCCCTGCGCACTGGGCGGCGATCCCGTCGTGGGAGTGGCTGCGGGTCGGGGTCGAGGACGCCCGGCGCCGGGTCGTGCTCGGCGCCGCCCGGGTGGCCGGTGGGTTGCAGCGCACGGCGGCGCTGCGCCCGGAGGAGGGCGAGCGGATCGCGGCGGCACTACGCGTCGTCCCCGGGGTGGGGGTGTGGACGGCGGCCGAGGTGCGCCAGCGCGCCCACGGCGATGCGGACGCATTCTCCTGGAACGACTTCCACGCCGCCCGCAATACCTCCTGGGCCCTGACCGGGCGGGTGCTCGACGACACCGGCTGCGCCGAGGTGATCGAGCGCTACCGGGGGCACCGCTACCGGGTGCAGCGGCTGCTCGAACTGGACGGCGCGGCGCGACCCCGCCGGGCGCCCCGGATGACCCTGCCGACCCACTTACCCCGCGTTCCCTCGTGATCAGGCCGAACGGGCGCGCGGCACCGGCCGATCGCCCGGGTGGTGGCCGGGTTGCGGCGGCGGGGTCGAGACCCACGTCGTGATCGACGACGTGGTCGATGTGACGGATCGGTGCGCCGCAGTAGGGAGTGGCGCAGACCCGGTCGCGGCGGGTGACGAACTCGCGCAGCGCGCCGGTGAACGTCCGGGCCCGCGCGTCGACGCACGTGGCCTGACCGGTGACGGGATCGGTGAACAATCGGCGGACCCGCAGCGCCGCCTCGGCGGGCACGGCGGCGATCAGGTCGCGGGCCACCGAGCCGGGGACCGGCCCGTGGCCGTCGAGGTCGGCGACGTCGACGGTGTCGGGGTCCTGCCCCAGCAGGGTGGTGTCGGTCATGACCAGGGTGACCGCGACCGGGACGGCGGCGGCGTCGGTCTGTCCGGTGAGTCGCTCGACGAAGGTGTCGGCCTGGATCTGGTCGAGGCTGCGCTGGTCGCCCGCGGCGCGTTGGGCCTGGGCGTGTTCGCGCAGCGATCTGTGGACGGCGACGCCCGCGGCCATGGGGACGAGCCCGGTCACGTACTCCATGCAGTCCGGCGCGGGCCGGAGGGTGACTCGGCGTTCGCTCTCCGCACGGGCCTTGGCCTCGACCACACCGCGCGGGTCGAGACGGTAGGCGACGCGGCGTGCCTCGGCGTCGACCTGGCGGTCGCCCAGCGGGCCGAGGCGGCCGACCAGGTGCAGGTCGGCGAGGACCCGGTCCTCGGGTTCGAGAACCCGGGTGGCGGCCACGACGAGCGAGGCCTGGTACTCGGTGATCTCGCCGGCAGCCAGCGCGGCCAGGGTGTGCGGCAGCTGCCCGCTCAGGGCCTTGGCATCGGCCAGGCTGCGGCCGGCGCGGCTGGGGGAGATCCGCCGGGCCAGGGCGATCTGCTCGGTCACCCCCTGACCGAGCCGCCGGGCCGGGACGCCCTCGGCCCGCTGCTTGGTGCGTTGGTCGGTGTCGAAGCAGACCATGAGCCGGGACCGCAGGGCCGCGACGGCCGCCCCCAGCCGCTCGAGTGCGGCGATCGCCTCGAT
>CAYYCE010000587.1:0-2506 GCA_964469635.1 uncultured Kineosporiaceae bacterium | reverse complement strand
CCGCGCCCGCTGGGCCTGCGCTCGGCCGCCTGTGTCGAAATCGTGCAGAAGTTTGCGCCTCCATCGGATACACCCCCAGCGGGTACCTCGCGGGGCCTGAACGACCCCTGAGGGGCACTGAACGCTTGCCTACGAGGTAGTGAATTCACTGCCAAAGGATAGCTTTGGGTATCCAATACTGATACTCAAGTGTCTCTCTTGCCACTTGTCGGCCGTTGTGCCACCCTGGTGCTCGCACAGCTGTCCTAGTATCCGCAATGGATACCGAGAGGTTCGCGATGGCACGGACGTTATCCCCCACCCTGGCTGCGGTCGTGGAGGAACTGGAGGTCGGGCAGCCCACGGTGGTCACCGCCGATATCCTGCGTGACATTGCGGCGCGACACCGTTTGGGTACCAGCGTCAAGGTCATCGCTGCGCGGCTACGTCAGGCCGGGTGGCTACTGCCAACCGAACGGCGGGGGGTGTGGGAGTTCGCCCCGGGCGCCCACGCCGGCCCCATCGGTCATGGCGATCCAACCCTGCCACTGCAGGTGGCCCTGGCCGCGGATCCGCACCTGTCGGCAGCGCTCGCCCTGGGCACGGCCGCGTGGGCACTCGGCTGCGCCGATCGAGTGCCCTCGACGTTGGACGTCGCGGTGCCGGTAGGCACCCGGATACGGCAACCACTGAGCCGAGGGATGGCGGTCACCACCTTCACCACCACTGTTGGCCCGGTGAACGCGAAAGGGGTTCCCTGCCACCGACCCGAGACGGTACTGATACATCTGGCCGCCCACCCAACAGCACCCCGCTCCTGGACCTCGGTCCTGGAGTGGCTGCCCGATGTGGCCGCCGAGGCGAAGCCCGAGGTGTTCGCTGCTGAACTGTCCGGTCGCCCCCGATCGGCGTCCATTCGCGCCGGCTACTTGCTCTGCGGGTTGCGGCCAGACCTTGCCGCACCGCTGAAAGTCCTTGTGGGCGACACGGTGCGGTTCGGCCCGCGCACACAGCCGCTGCGTCGACACATCGGCTCCTGGCGGGTCCTGGACTATCTCCTCCCCAGCGACCCGAGCACCTGGAAGCCGCTCGAGTGAGCGGACACCGCATCTCGATCACCCGCGCCCGGTTGCTGCGCCACGCGCCCACATCCCGCCAAGGCGCCGAGGCCGCCGTCGTCGACATCGCCCAAGACCTGCTGCTGCGCCACTTGCACGAGATCGGACTGCTCGACGAACTCGCATTCAAGGGCGGCACGGCGCTGCGCAAGCTGTACGCGGGAAGCCAGGGCCGGTTCTCCCTCGACCTCGACTTCTCCGTCCGAGACCTCGACGGCGACGCCCACACGGTCCTCGCCCTGCTGGTCGGCGCTGTCGATGACCTGGAGCTCGGCCCCTTCCGATACGGCACCACCCAACGGCGCGGCAAGACCCACCTGCTGATCGACACCGGGCTGAGTAGGTGTTGGGAAAGTTCGGCGCGCCTGCGTGCCCATTGACGGTTTGTTGATCAAGGTCGGGTGGTGTGCACTTGTGTGGTGGCGCCCTACCCCTCGGACCTGACCGACGAGCAGTGGGCGCTGATCGAGTCGATGGTGGCCCCGAAATCCGGTGGCAGGCCGGTGAAGCATCCCCGGCGGCGGATCGTGGAGGCGATCCTGTACGTGAACCGGACGGGGTGTTCGTGGCGGCAGTTGCCGCACGACTTCCCGCCGTGGGACACCGTGTACTGGTACTTCCAGACCTGGAACGCCGACGGGACCACCGACCGGATCCACGACGCCCTGCGTGATGCCGTGCGCGACGCCGACGGGCGTGATCCGATGGCCTCGGCCGGGATCGTGGACTCCCAGTCGGTCAAGGCCGCCGACACCGTCGGGCGCCACTCGCGCGGCTACGACGCCGGGAAGAAGATCAACGGCCGTAAACGTCACGTCGTGACCGACACCATCGGCCTGCTGGTCGTCGTCCTGGTCACCAGCGCCGGCCTGCAGGACCGCGACGGCGGACGCCTGGTGTTGACCCGTGCCCGGATGAGAATGCCGTCCATCGTGCTGGTCTGGGCCGACGGCGGCTACGCCGGGAAACTCCTGGCCCACGCCCGCACCTACCTACGGATCACCGTGCAGATCATCAAACGCAGCGACACGACATCCGGTTTCGAGGTCCTGCCCCGCCGCTGGGTCGTCGAACGAACCCTGTCCTGGCTGATGCGCACCCGCCGCCTGGCCCGCGACTACGAACGCCTGCCCGAACACGCCGAAGCCATGGTCAAGTGGTCCATGATCGGCCTCATGACCCGCAGGCTCGCACCCGCACCCGGACGTCGCCCCTGGCAGACCGCCCGAACCACATAACCACTTTCCCAACACTTACTCAGAACGCTCCTGAGAGTATGCGCTCGTGCCGCCGACCGTGTCGAAGCTTGGCACCGCAGGTCCCGTGATCTTCGGGCGTTGCCCGACCGTTTCATGCCCTGATGGCCGTCGGCCTGCTCGCCATGGCCGGGCTGGTGATAGACGGCGGAG
>CAYYCE010000586.1:0-2509 GCA_964469635.1 uncultured Kineosporiaceae bacterium | reverse complement strand
GGGCTACCGCACGCCGTTGGAGGCGTGCGGCGGGCCTGGCCTCGGCCAGCTGGTAGGCCAGGCCCGCCGCAGCCACCGGGTGATCGGCCGGCAGACCCATCTCGGAGAGATGCGCCAGCGTCCACGTCGCGCCGCGGTACTTCTGGTAAGGGCCCCGCTCCCAGACCTCGCCGCTGATCCAGCCATCGAGCGCCGCGCGCACGAAGGCCTGTCCGGGGATCCCGCGCCTGGCCTCCAGCACCTCCGGATCATTCGGGGACCGGTCGAGCAGATCGGTGAGCACCTTCGCCCTCAAGGCGGGATCGGCAGGATCGAGCAGCCACGTGAGCTTGGGCGGGTCCAGCACGGCCGGCTCCATTCAGCGATTATGCTCCACGGGGCGCGACGCACGGTCCGCATCGGCAAGAACCGATGAGTGCCGAGCAAGGTCGTGCGGAGTCGCTCACGCGGGCCACCGTCCTGGGCGCTCGACGGGCGCACTCCGGTCACCACGCCAGCCTGGCCGCGGCGCACGCGACCGGATCCCTGCCCCGTGATCCGCCTCGTCGCCGCGCAACAGGTCAGGGGCTGGCCGGCTGGAACACCAGCGGTACCGGCGGGGCCAGTCCCACCACCTCTGAAAACACGCCCAGCTCCTTGAGGGCGGGGTCGAGCGTGATGGCGCTCGTCGTGGCCCGGCCCACCAGCAGATCCGCCAGACAGGTGCCTGCGATGTCGTTCAACAGCAGGGTCATGTCGGTCGTTGTATCGGACTCCGGCACGATCTTCGGCAGGTCGACGAGGCGGCGCGCCTGGGCGATGTCCGAGGCCGTGACGTTGCTGCAGCTCTTGAGATCGAAGCGCAGGGCCACGTCGGCGCCGCCCCCGCTGTCGACCCAGCTGACCGGGAAGGCCGCACGTTCGGTGAAGGCGTTGCCGCTGCTCGGAGCGGTGATCGAGAACGGGGACGGAACGGTGATACGCGTGGCAGGTGCGTCCGCACCGTCGACGCGCGTCAGCGCGATCACCAACACGTCGCCCGGGGACACGCCGGTGACATGGGCAACGTAGGCGGCATGGTCGTTGACGTCCTTGTCGAAGGTCATCGGGGTGGTGACGCCGTTCCCATCCGTGACGGTGACGGAGTCGCCGGAGGCGAACTGGACGAGGCCGGCCAGACCGTTGCTGAACGACGCACTCACGTCGACCGCTCCGCTCGGATAGGCCTCGAGATAGAGGTCCACGGTGAGATCCGAGGTGGCGATCCCGGCCGAACCGATCACGTTGCAGGCCGTGAGCGACCCGACAACGAGCACGGCCGAGATCGATCCTGCCAGGACTCGTGCCAACGTGCGCATGGCGACTCCCCCAATCAGCTTCTCCACGTTGTCGTTCCCCCGAACGCTAGCGCCGAGCCGCTTCGGGCGCTACGGCAGCGAACACGACCTGCCGCCTTGGAGGGCACGCGACCGAACCGATAGCCGCGAATGCCAACCGGCCGCCGGCGGCGGCTCGACCGGCTGGCAGGCTGCCCCGGCCTACGGGACGTGAGGCAGGATGGCACTGGGTGGACGAGCGCTGGCAGCGAGCGCCCGAGAAGGCGGTCGGGGCCCCGCCGCTCCGGCGGCGGGGCCCCGACCCACCACGCCCCAGGTACAAACCGGACGCGCCGGCACAGCGGACCGTCCTAGGAGGTCGATCTCATCGCGAGAACAGGTACACCTCTCCCAGCGACCCTCCTGAGGTGGTGGGATCCTGCGGGTTCGTGCCCACCGCGATCGTCCGCCCGTCGGAGCTGATGTCCACCGCGGCACCGAACATCTGGTACGGGTAGGCGGGGTCGGCGTGTAGCACCTGCGCCTCGCCCCACGCATCCGCGCCTCCGACGTTCCGGCCGAACACATGGACCTCACCCGAGCCGCAGCTGTCGGACACCGGCGGGCCGGACTCCACACACCCGGACCAGGTCATCCCCACGATGGCGGTGTTCTGCTGGATGCGAAGCGAGGTGACGGCCGCGGACGGGTACAGCCCAGCCGGGGTCGGCAACTGGAGATGGTGGGTCGCGATCTCGCCCCAGTTGCCCGGGCCTCCGACGCCCCGCTCGTAGAAGCTGACCTCGGCGGTGTCCGAATGGATCGACGGCAGGTGGGTGACGGCAAGCGTGTCCCCATCGATCGCCACGTAGGTCGAGAGGGTCGAGGGGAGCTCGGCGGAGGTGACCTCGTCCTCGAGGTCCCAGTGGGTCGGGTCGTCGGCGTGGCGCTGGTAGACGTACACGCTCTCGAACACCCCGAGGCCGCCGTCGTTGTTCTGCAAGGAGTTGGCCACGGCGATGCGCTGTCCGTCGTCGCTCACGGCGATGTCCGCACCGAACCAGCAGCAGAAGGTGTCGGCCATGTTCGGAGGCAGTGGGATGACGGCGGCCTGACCCCAGGCGTCGGCGCCGCCGAAATTGCGCTCGAACACGCGTACGCTCGATGCGTAGCCGTCCGGCACACCCACCGCCAGGACCCCATCACCCAACGCC
>CAYYCE010000585.1:0-2509 GCA_964469635.1 uncultured Kineosporiaceae bacterium | reverse complement strand
GGTGCAGGTTGGTGCCCTGCACGTAATCGGGTTCGAGCGCGGCCAGTTCGTGGGTGGTCAGCGGCAGGGCGTATCGGCCGAACCCGATGATCTGCAAGGTGTCCTGGGGGAAGCGCGTGGCCACCAGGTGAGCCAGGGCGAGGGCCGTCTGTTTCATCGGCCTCCACCGGTCCTCGGCGATCATCGAGTAGGACAGGTCGACGCACAGCGCGACCGTGGCCCCGGCCCGCCGCTCGGTCTCGACCACCTCGAAGTCCTCGACCTGCAGCGAAACGCCCCCACCGGCCCCGGTGCCCGGTCTCGTAGCGGGTCTGGTACCGGGCCCACGCCGCAGCGCGTTGCCCACGGTCCGGACGACGTCGAGCGGCGCCGAGTCGCCGAACGTCCAGGGGCGCGAGGCCCCGGTGGCCTCGCCCGCCGCCCCGGCGTCGCGTTGGTCGTGGTCGCCGCGGCCACGGGAGCCCAGGTGGCCGAAGACCTGCCGCAGCGCGGTCTGGCCCAGCCGGCGCACGGCCTTCGGGGTGAGCCCCAGCGCGTCGTCGCCGCGGGTGAGCCAGCCCTGGCGCAGCAGCTCGCGTTCGAGCTGCTGCAGGCCCCGGACGTCCTGGGCCGCCGCCGATCCCAGGCTGCGCTCGACCGTCTCGACGTCGATGTCGTCGAGGGTGGTGCCGGGACGGTCCTGGGCGGTCGCGTCGATCACCGCGTCGAGGTCGGCGAGCTCGGCCAGGGTGTCGACGGCCTCGCCGTAGCCCAGCGGGTCCTCGCCCCGCCCCGGCTCGCCGCCTCCCCAGGGCGCATCGGGGCGCAGCGACCGCAGGTTCGCCGACAGCGCCGCCATCTCGGCGGCCAGCGCGCCGTCGCCCAGGGCTTGCGCCATGAGCTGCGACAGCTCCTCCCGCTGGGTCGGTGACAGCGAGTCGAGCAGGCGCTGCCCGGCCGCCGCGCGGCGGGCCAGGGAGTCGATCAGCTCGTCGGTGTTCTGCGGGTCGTCGGGGAACATCTCGCCGTGCCCGGCCATGAACCGCTGGAAGTCCTCGGCGGTGTCCTCTCCCCGGGAATGCTTGTCCAGCAACGAGTTCAGGTCCTTGAGCATCTCCCGCATCGATTCGGCCGCGGCCGGTGAGCCCATGCCGGCCAGCGCGTCGCGGATGCCCTGGAACTGCGACTCCAGAACGTCCCCGCGCAGGTCGTCGAGGATCCGGCGGTAGAGCCGCTCCGCCTCGGGGGAGGCCCAGCGGTAGTCGGCCAGTTCGCGGACGGCGGCGGGGGTGGAGGAGGGCAGGGAGTCCAGCCTGGTCCGGGCGAAGGCGGCGTCCTGGCGCTGCGCCTCGGTCCCGGTGGCGACCCGGTCCGCCAGCGTCTCGCGCTCGGCGGCCAGGGCCTGGTCGAGCAGGGCCGAGGCCCGGGTCAGCGCGCCGTCCCATCGGCCCCGGCGGGCAGCCTCGCGCCGCATCCGCTGGGCGCGGGCCCGCAGGTCCCGCAGCCCGTCGCGGCGCCGTCCGGTCTCGTCCGGGCCCAGGCCGCGTCGTAGCAGCTCCTGCAGGGCCTCCCGGGCGCCGAGCCCGTCGAGGACGCGCTCACCGAGGGCGTCGACGGCCACCCGGACGTCGAGCGGCGGGGCGAGCGGATCGTCCCCACCGCGCCAGGGGCCGTAGCGGGCGCGTCGCATCGCTCACGCGTCCCCGCGGCCGTCGGAGCCGCCGTAGACGACCCGGCCGTCGTGCATCACGTCCTTGGCCAGCCGCCGGGTCAGGTACAGCCCCTCCAGGGCGAACTCGAGGGCACTGGCGGCCCGCGCGGGGGTCGGCGGGTCGGCCAGCTCGAGCCGTTCCAGCAGGGTGGCCAGCGCGGGCACCCGTTCGAACTGGCCGAGCAACTCCTCACAGCGCATGCCGTCCCCTGCCAGGATGCCGTTGTCAGCGGCGACCGCCACCAGGTCGGTCAGGTCGGCCCCGCCGAGTCGGCGCCGCCAGACCTGGGCGATCGAGGTCCGCAGCAGGTGGTCGAGGATCTCCAGCTCGCGGCCCTCGCCGTCCGCCTCGAACTCCACCTTGCCCCGCAGGGTGGCCGTGATCGCCTCGGTGTCGCATGCCCGCGCCACGGGCGGGTGGGTCTCGCCGAGCAGCGTGGCCCGTCGCAGCGCCGCCGCCGCAACGGTCTCCGCGCCGGCGATGGCGAACCGGGCCGAGACCCCGGAGCGGGCGTCGACGGTGGGGGACTCCCGGACGGCGCGGGTGAGAACGGCCAATACCTCCAGCAGGTGGGCCGGCACCTCGGCGACCAGGACGGCCTCCTGGGCCACCAGGGAGACCTCGGTGGTGACCTCGAGTGGGTAGTGGGTGCGGATCTCGGCTCCGAACCGGTCCTTGAGCGGGGTGATGATCCGACCCCGGTTGGTGTAGTCCTCGGGGTTGGCGCTGGCCACGACGAGCACGTCCAGGGGCAGCCGCAGGACGTAGCCCCGGACCTGGACGTCGCGTTCCTCGAGCACGTTGAGCAGGCCGACCTG
>CAYYCE010000584.1:0-2538 GCA_964469635.1 uncultured Kineosporiaceae bacterium | reverse complement strand
GGCTGGCCACCTTTGCCTGGGACGTCGGGGACGAGGCCGGCCGGCGGCTGGCTGCGGTGCAGCTGGTGCGGGTGAAGGCCGCCGGCAAGGCCGCGGTGGCGGCCGCGTTCGGGGTCAGCACGGTGACGTTGTGGCGGTGGGAGCAGGCACTGTCCGCGTTGGGGGTGGTCGGGCTGGCGGCCAGCCGGCCGGGCCCCAGGGGTGCCTCCAAGCTGACCGCGCCGATGGTGGCACGGATCCGGGAGTTGGACCGGGAGGGTAAGACGCTGGCGCAGGTCGCGGCCGAGGTCGGGGTGTCCACGTTCAGTGTGCGCAATGCGTTGGGGCGCACCAAGTCCCGGGCCGCTGACGTCGGGTCCGGACCCGACGCCGAGCCTGAGCCTGACACCGAGCCTGAGCCTGACGCCGAGCCTGAGCCTAGGCCTGACGCCGGGTCTGGGCCTGACGCCGGGTCGGGGCCTGGCTGGCGGGAGGTGACCGGCCCGGCCGCGGGTGGAGAGCTGGTGGTGTTACCCGATCCGGTCAACCGGGACGGTGAGCGGGAGTTGGCGCGGTGGGGGCTGCTGGCCTCGGCGAGGCCGGTGTTCGCGCCGGGGGCGCGGTATCCGTTGGCGGGTCTGCTGTTGGCGTTGCCCGCGTTGGAGGCGACCGGTCTGCTGGGCACCGCCCGGGCCACGTATCGGCGGCTGCGGAACGGGTTCTACGGCCTGGACACGATGCTGCTGGTGCTGGTGTTCCTGGCGTTGTTGCGTGAGCCGCGGGCCGAGGGTGCCACGAGGATCCCGCCGGGCGACCTGGGCCGGGTGCTGGGGTTGGACCGGGCCCCGGAGGTCAAGACCATCCGCCGCAAGCTGGCCGAACTCGCCTCGGCGGGTAAGGCCGGCGACTGGATGCTGGCGTTGGCCCGTCACCACGCCGCCACCCGCCCGGAGGTGCTCGCCTTCCTCTACGTCGACGGGCACACCCGCGTCTATGCCGGCACCAAGCAGGTCCAGAAGACCCACGTGGCCCGGTTGAAGTTCCCCGCCCCGGCCACGCTGGAGACGTGGGTGACCGACGCCGACGGAGACCCGCTGTTCGTGGTCCTGGCCGAACCGTCGGCCTCGCTGGCCAGCGAACTCGGCCGCCTCGCCCCACAGCTGCGCGCCATCGTCGGGGACGACCGACGGACCACGGTGTGTTTCGACCGCGGCGGCTGGTCCCCGACGGTGTTCGCTGACCTGATCGAGGCCGGGTTCGACATCCTGACCTACCGCAAGGGCGCGATCTGCGACCTACCATCCGAAGCCTTCGCCACTATCGAGTTCACCGACGACCGCGGACGCCGCCGCAGCATCGAGATCGCCGATGGAACCACGGAACTGGCCATCAGCGAGGGCCGGCGCAAAGGTGAAACCGTCACCTTGCGGCAGGTCACCCGCCGCAAGGCCGACCGGCATGGCGAACTGCGCCAGACCCACATCCTGACCTCCCGCACCGATCTGCCCGCCGAGCAGGTCGCCATGAGGATGTTCTCCCGCTGGCGGGAGGAGAACTACTTCCGCTACGCCCGTACCCACTTCGACCTCGACGCCCTGGACTGCTACGCGGCCAGCCCCGACGATGCCGACCGGGCCGTGCCCAACCCCGCCCGGGCCGCCACCAAGACCGCCGTCGCCGACGCCGAAACCGGCCTCGCGCAAGCCGAAACCTCCCGCGAGGCCGCCCTTCTCGCGCTGCGCACTCCCGCGCCCGGGCAGACGGTGCTGATCAGCAACCAGATCCTGAACAGCCTCAACTCCCCGGTCGAGGCCGCCCACGCCCACCTCGAGGCCGCCCGGGCCGCGCACAAGGCCACCCCCACCCGCGTGCGCCTGGGCGACCTGGCCCCGGACATGGTCATCCTGGACACCGAGACCAAACTGATCACCCACGCCGTCCGAATGGCCGCCTACAACACCGAGACCGCCCTCGCTTCCGGCCTGCACGGCCACTACGCCCGCGCCGACGACGAGGCCTACGCCCTGATCCGCGAAGCCCTCACCGGCAGCGGCGACATCCACCCCACCGACGGCGTCCTCCGCGTTCGTCTGGACCCGCTGTCCGCGCCCCGGCGCACCGCCGCCCTCCAAGCCTTGTGCGACCAGCTCAACCAGACCCGGACCCGCTACCCCGGCACCGACCTCGTCCTGCACTACCACGTCAAACCCCACCCCTGACCCTTCAAGATCTACATCCCCTATGTCAGGAGTCCTGGGGGCGTGCTCGGGCCACCCACTACCGCAAGGCCCACGGACCGGTGCACGGCCCCAAGCAGCGGCGCCAGCCGGGCCCGCAGGCCCTGGACGACGGCGAACGGGCCGGTGTCCTGGAGGTGATCAACCGGGCCGGGTACAGCGATCTGTCGATCGGGCAGATCTGGGTCCGCGAGCTGGACGAGGGCCGCTACTGGTGCTCGAAGTCGAGCATGTACCGGATCGCGGCGGCCGCCGGCCAGACCCGGGAACGACGCCGGCAGGCCAGGCATCCGGCGAAGGTCAAACCCGAGCTGGTCGCCGA
>CAYYCE010000583.1:0-2542 GCA_964469635.1 uncultured Kineosporiaceae bacterium | reverse complement strand
AACTGCCGCGAATCAACTCCAGGTTGACCCGTCTGGGTTGTGCACGGGGCGAGTTCCCTTGCTGCCGCTGAAGCGCGGGTGGTGTTTGTGCTGGTGGGCCGGCCGGGCCGATGGTCTGGTAACTTTCGGTTGACATTGTCTAATCCAAGTTTACCGATCGTGTGGAGTTCATGTGGTTGTTCCGGGCTCGGCCCAGCTCGTTCTGGCGTCTGGGGTGGTCCATCTGGACGAGCCCTCGGCGGTGTTCGAGGCGATGTTGTCGGGGTGGGCGCGGCAGCAGAGGTCGCGGTTGTTGGCCGAGGACACGATCGCGACGAGGACGGCTCTGGTGCGTCGGTTCACGGCGTTCGCTGGTTCTCGTCCGTGGGACTGGACGGCGGGGGACGTCGAGGACTTCACGGCGGCCCTGATGACCGGTACGGGCCGGTTGGCGCCCTCGACGATCCGTGGCTACCACCTGACGCTGCGGTTGTTCTGCGACTACCTGCTCGACGGCCGGTATGGGTGGGTCGCTGCGTGCGAGGAGCGGTTCGGGACGATCCCGTCGCAGGTCTGCCACGACTACAACACCGCCGCGCACCTGGTCGAGTACGAGGGCCGGCCTGCTCGGCGACCGTTCTCCTATGACGAGGTGGAGACCATGTTCGGGTACCTCGACGATCGAGTGGACAGGGTCGCGCGCTCGGGCCGCAAGGGCGCGTTGGCGGCGCTGCGGGATGCTCAGATGGTCAAGACGGCCTACGCGTTCGGGCTCCGCCGTCGCGAGCTGTGCTTCCTTGATGTGGTGGACCTGCGTCCCAACCCGCGGATGCCGACCTGGGGGACCTACGGCGCGGTCCACGTCCGCTATGCCAAGTCCAGCCGCGGCAGCTCTCCTCGTCGTCGCACGGTGCTGGCCGTTCCGGAGTTCGACTGGGTCATCGACGGTCTGGCCCAGTGGGTCGAGCAGGCCCGCCCCTTGCTCGGTCCGGGCCCGCGTCAGGAGCTGTGGCTGACCGAACGAGGCCAGCGGGTGTCGGTGGCCACGGTGGACAAGCGGTTCGCGTTCCTGCGCCAGCAGGCCGGGCTGCCGGCGGAGCTGACGCTGCACTGCCTGCGGCACTCCTACGTCACCCACCTGATCGAGTTCGGCTACCCCGAACGGTTCGTCACCGAGCAGGTCGGCCACTCCTACGCCTCGACCACGGCGGTCTACACCTCGGTGTCCAACGACTTCAAGACCAAGACCCTGCGGGCCGCCCTGGCCCGGGTCTACGGGACCGAGCCCGACAACGGGCCCGAGAGCCGGGAGGAACGATGAGCACCAGAACCGTGATCCGGTGGAACCTGCGCCAGGTGATGGCCGAGAACGGCATGTTCGCCACCACCGACCTGGTCGAACCGCTGCACCGGCGCGGGGTGGAGATCTCCCGACAGATGGTCCACCGGGTGGTGACCAAGCCACCACAGCGGATCAACCTGGACCTGCTCGCGGCGCTGTGCGACATCTTGTCGTGCACCCCCAACGACCTGCTCGAGCTGGCCCAGGAGCAGCCCCGTCAGGCGCCCGCGGTCAACGACAACGGCCCTGGCGTCGGGGACCTGCGACCGATCCGCGCCACGATCCGCAGGCCCGGCACGAGTTCGTGAGTGACCGCTCCTGCTGGGACTGCGGCGGCACCCGCGACGTCAACACCCGCCTGCCGCAGGGACCGATCTGCACCGGCTGCCGCCGCCGTCGGCACTACCACCACCAGCCCTGCCCAGGATGCGGCACGCTCCGGCCGCTGGCCTGGCTGGTCGGCCAACAGGTCCTCGTCTGCGCGTCGTGCGCCGGGGCCACGTCGATCTTCGCCTGCCGCGAATGTGGCCGCGAAGACCACCCCTACGGAGCCAGCCGCTGCGCCCGCTGCATCCTGCGCGAACGCCTCACCAGCCTGCTCACCGACCCCAGCACCGGCCAGGTCCACCCGCGGCTGCAACCAGTCTTCGAGGAACTGGTCAACTCCGAACGCCCACAGACCGGGCTGTGGTGGCTGGCCAAGAAGGACCCCGGCGTCGGGCCACGTCTGCTGGGCCACATGGCCCGCGGCGAGATCGAGATCAGCCACGACACGTTCCGCGCGCTGCCCTCGGACCGGGCCCACGACTACCTGCGCAACCTACTGGCCGCCGTGGGCGTCCTGCCCCCCTTCGACATCCACATCGAACGCATCCTGCCCTGGCTGGACGGCGTCGTCGCCGACCTACCCGCCGACCAGGCAGCCCTGATCCGGCGGTTCACCCACTGGAACGTGCTGCGCTGGATGCGCAAAGCATCCCGAGAAGGCCGGCTCACCCAAACCCTGACCAACGGCTGCCGTCGACGCATCCGCGTCGCCGTCGAGCTCCTGACCTTCCTCAACGGATGCGGCGCCACCCCCGCGACCGCGACCCAGGACCAACTCGAGCGCTACCTCGAGCAAAACGGCACAACGACGGACGCCATACACGCCTTCGTCGGCTACCTGCGCCAGGCTCGCATCAACACCGCGCTGAAGATCCCCCACGCCCCCAGCTCGAC
>CAYYCE010000582.1:0-2552 GCA_964469635.1 uncultured Kineosporiaceae bacterium | reverse complement strand
AGATGGCCCACTCCCCGCCGACGCCCGTCGGGACGATCATCGAGGCCTGCGAGAACGGCCGGGACCACGACGGCACGCCCGTCGCGTTCCCGCTGCCGGTGAGCGGGAACGTCGTGGACCTGTCGGCGTTCAGCCGGCGGCGCGCCGTCCACACCGACAGCAGTTTCAGCGTGATGGGTTGAGGGCGAGAGGGGCCGGCCATCAAGACTCACTACCGGGCCGTGGTCATCGGCGGCGGCGTCGTCGGCGTCAGCGTGCTGTATCACCTGGCGAGATTGGGCTGGCACGACGTCGTCCTCGTGGAGCGCTCCGAACTGACCGCCGGCTCGACCTGGCACGCCGCGGGGGGCTTCCACGCCCTGAACGCCGACCCCAACGTGGCCGCCCTGCAGGCCTACACCATCGAGCTGTACGGCGAGCTGGAAGCCGAGACCGGGCTGTCGTGCGGGCTGCACCTGCCCGGTGGTGTCAGCATCGCGGGCACTCCCGAACGCTGGGAGTGGCTGCAGGCGCAGTGGGCCGTCTTCCAGACCGTCGGCATCGAGACGGTCCGGTTGCTGAGCCCCCGGGAGATCGGCGAGCTGTGCCCGGTGGTGGACCTGGCCGGGGTCCACGGCGGGATGTTCGACTCGATCGAGGGGTACCTGGATCCCTCGGGCACCACCCACGCCTACGCGGCGGCCGCGAGGCGGCGCGGCGCCGAGGTCGTGCTGCACAACCGGGTGCGCGAGCTGCGGGCGCGACCGGCGGCCTCGGGCGGCGGCTGGGACGTCGTCACCGAGCAGGGCACGATCACCTGTGAGCACGTGGTCAACGCCGCGGGCCTGTGGGCCAGGCAGGTGGGCCGGATGGCCGGTGTCGACCTGCCCGTCACCCCGATGTCGCACCACTACCTGGTCACCGAATCGCTGCCCGAGATCGCGGCCTTGGACCGCGAGCTGCCGATGATGATGGACCTGGAGGGCTTCACCTACGCCCGCCAGGAGGGCCGGGGCATGCTGCTCGGGGTCTACGAGCTCGACCCGCGGCACTGGAACACCGACGGCGTGCCCTGGGACTACGGCCTCGAGCTGATCCCTCCGGACATCGACCGGATCGCGCCGCAGCTCGAGGTCGGCTTCGCCCGCTACCCCTGCCTGGACGGCGCCGGCATCAGGACCTGGGTCAACGGCGCCTTCACCTTCACCCCCGACGGCAACCCGCTCGTGGGTCCGGTCCGCGGTCTGCCGGGGTACTGGACCGCCTGCGGGGTGATGGCCGGCTTCAGCCAGGGCGGGGGAGTGGGCCTGGCGCTGGCCGAGTGGATGGTGCACGGTGAGCCGGGCCGCGACGTCTTCGGGATGGACGTCGCCCGCTACGGCGGATTCGCCGCCGCCCGCGGCTACCTGCAGGCCACCACCGGTCAGTTCTACTCACGCCGGTTCATGATCTCCTACCCGAACGAGCAGCTGCCCGCGGGCCGGCCGTTGAAGACCTCGGCGGTGCACGCCGACCTGGACGCCGCGGGCGCGCGCTGGGGCACCTCCTGGGGGCTCGAGGTGCCGCTCTACTTCGTGCCCGGCGACCCCGACTTCGCCGAGACGCCGACGCTGCGCCGCAGCAACGCCTTCGAGGCTGTGGGCCGCGAGGTGCGGGCCGTCCGCCAGGGCGTCGGGCTGCTCGACACCACCTCGTTCGCCCGCTACCGGGTCGACGGCCCCGGGGCGCGGGCCTGGCTGGATCGGCTGCTGGCCGGCGAGCTGCCCCCGCCGGGGCGGATCCGGCTGGCCCCGATGCTCTCGCCGTCCGGCCGGCTGCTCGGTGACCTCACGGTCACCTGCTGGGCCGACGACGAGTTCTGGCTCATGGGGTCCTACTACCTGCGCGAATGGCATCTGCGCCACTTCACCCGCGCACTGGAGACCCTCGGCGGGGCGGGGGTGACGGTCACCGACCTCTCGGACGACGTCGCCGGGATCTCGCTGTCCGGCCCGGCCTCCCGCGATCTGCTCGCGGCGACCACGGCGGACGACGTCTCGCCCACCGCGCTGCCATGGCTGCACGCCGGCAGCCTCGACGTCGGCCTGGTCCGCGTCCGGGTGGGACGGCTGTCGGTGACCGGTGAGCTGGGGTATGAGCTCAACGTGCCGGCGGCGCAGCTGACCTCGCTGTACCGGACGGTGCGCGAGGCCGGCAGGGCGCTGGCCGCCCGGGGCGTCCCGGTCGTCGACCTCGGCTACAACGCCCTCGACTCGCTGCGGCTGGAGAAGTCCTACGGCGTCTGGTCGAAGGAGTACACCTGGGCCTACACCCCGGGCATGAACGCCCTGGGCGGTTTCGTCGCCGTCGACAAGGACGCCGACTTCGTCGGCAGGCAGGCCGCCCGAGCCGAGCGGGACACTCCGCCGGCCCAGCGTCTGGTGACCCTCGAGGTGGAGGTCGACCCAGCGGCGCCGGCCGACGCCGCCCCGTTCGAACCGGTGTGGGACGGTGGGCGCCGGGTCGGGTTCGTCACCTCCGGCGGCCACGGCCACAGCGTCGGGGCCGGCCTGGCGCTGGCCTACCTGGACGCC
>CAYYCE010000581.1:0-2567 GCA_964469635.1 uncultured Kineosporiaceae bacterium | reverse complement strand
CAGGCCCGGTTCCGCCGGGAGGCCCAGTCTGCGGCGGCCCTCAACCACCCGGCGATCGTCGCCGTCTACGACACCGGTGAGGAGCAGCTCGTCGACGCGGGGGGAAGCCTGATCGCGCTGCCCTACATCGTCATGGAGTACGTCGAGGGCCGGACGCTGCGCGAACTGCTCTACGAGGGCAGGCCGCTGGAGGTTTCGCTGGCCGTCGACCTGACCATGGGCGTGCTTGCGGCCCTCGACTACAGCCACCGCGCCGGCATCGTGCACAGGGACATCAAACCCGCCAACGTCATGCTCACCCCCAGCGGCGACGTCAAGGTGATGGACTTCGGCATCGCCCGGGCGCTGGCCGACGTCTCGGCGACGATGACCCAGACCCAGGCCGTGATCGGCACGGCGCAATACCTGTCGCCCGAACAGGCCCGGGGCGAGACGGTCGACGCCCGCAGCGACCTGTACTCGGCCGGCTGCCTGCTGTTCGAGCTGCTCACCGGCCGGCCGCCGTTCGTCGCGGACTCCCCGGTGGCGGTGGCCTACCAGCATGTCCGTGAGGCGCCGCCGCTGCCGAGCTCGCTGAACCCCGCCGTCGGCGAGGGTGTCGACCGGGTGCTGGTGCACGCGCTGTCCAAGGACCGCGAGACCCGGTACCAGACGGCCGCCGAGTTCCGCGCCGACCTGGAGAACCTGCGCCGGGGCCGACCGGTGATGGCACCCGCGGTGGCCCAGGGGGGCGTGGCGTCGGCGGCCACGGAGTACCTGGCGGAACCGCCGTACCCGGCGCAGCAGTCCACCCGGACGATGACCGCGTCCTTGGGCGCGACGCGCTCGGGCGAGGCCGGCTACCCGTCACCGGGCGGCCACGGCGAGGGCGACTACGGTCGGGACCCTCGCGAGCCGGAGCGACGCCGCGCCGAGGGCCGGGGGTCCGAACGCGGGTTCTGGTACGTGCTGCTGGGACTGGTGGCCGTGGCGGTCTTCGCCGCCGTGGCCTACCTCGCCTACACCTTGGTCGGCAACGGCGTCGGCACCCGGCAGGTCGCCGTCCCCAGTGTCAAGGGGCTGGCCAAGGACGTCGCCACGGCCACACTGCAGACGTCGGGGCTCGACGTGGACGTCACCACCGAGGCCAGCGACACCGTGCCCGCCAACATCGTCATCAAGCAGGATCCCGACGCGGGGATCCGGGTCGACGAGGGGACCGTCGTGCGTCTGACGGTCTCCACGGGATCCTCCAGCGTGCAGGTGCCCGACCTGAAGAACCTCTCCGAGGAGGCCGCCCGCTCGGCGCTGGAGCAGGCCGGGCTGACGGTGGCCGGCACCAAGTCGGTGGACAACGTTCCCACCGTCGACAAGGGGAACGTCGCCGACAGCGATCCGGCGGCGACGTCCATCGTGGAGAAGGGCTCGGGCGTGACGCTGCTGATCTCCAGCGGCCAGGTCGAGGTGCCGGACGTCGAGGGCAAGACGATCACGGATGCCCAGAAGGCGCTCAACGACCGACGGATCACCTTCAATCAGGTGTCCGAGCCGAGCGACCAGCCCGAGGGCACGGTGCTCTCCCAGGACCCGAAGGCCGGGACCAAGGTGGACGTCGGGACGTCGATCACCCTGCAGGTGGCGGCCCCCCAGGTGACCCAGCCGTCGGCGACGGACGGTTCGCCCCAGCCCACGGACGTTTCCCCCCAGCCGACGCCGTAGCCTCCTTCGAAGGGGCCCGGGCGCAGGTCGGCCGCGTCAGCGGCGGACCAGGGGTGCCAGCCCGGCGGACCGCTCGACGGCGTCGGCGGAACCGCACAGGGTGAGCCAGTTCGCCAGCAGTCGGTGCCCGCCCTCGGTGAGTACCGACTCGGGGTGGAACTGGACCCCGTGCAGCGGCAGGACGCGGTGCTGCAACGCCATCACCACCGGCGGGTGGCGCTCGTCGTCGTCCTCGCCGCCGGTCCACCCGGTGATCTCCAGGTCCTCGGGCACGGTGTCGGCCACGACGGCCAGCGAGTGGTAGCGGGTCGCGGTGAACGGCGAGTCGAGACCGGCCAGCACCCCCCGGCCGTCGTGGCGGACCGCCGAGGTCTTGCCGTGCATCAACTCCGGGGCGTGGGTGACCGTGGCGCCGAAGACCTCGCCGAGCGCCTGATGCCCCAGGCACACCCCGAGCATCGGCAGCGCGTTCGCGGCGCAGTGCTCGACCATCGCCGGGCAGACGCCGGCCTCCGACGGCGTCCCGGGGCCGGGTGACAGCAGGACGCCGTCGAACCCGCCGACCTCCTGCGGCGTGACCGCGTCGTTGCGCCGGACGTCGCAGGTCGCTCCCAGCTGCGCCAGATAGCCGACGATCGTCCACACGAAGCTGTCGTAGTTGTCGACGACGAGGATGGATGTCACCCCGCCATGGTGTCACTCGGCGAGGGTGGCGTGTTCCAGCGGGGTCGAGCCGGTGAAGGCGGGCAGCGTCTGCTCCCCGGTGCGCTCGACGGTGTAACCCAGCCCGACCTGCTCGACGTAGTCGCGGTAGAGCGCCACGTCGGGAGAGAGGTCGAGCGCCCGCTGCAGGTCATCGGGCGCACCCA